>JBHOSR010000018.1:0-35523 GCA_042584405.1 Bacteroidota bacterium | reverse complement strand
GTCATATTCTTCTGATTTTATGAATTCTATATTTATTTTTGAAAAATAAAGAATTATATGTAATTTTGGTGTTATTAAAATAACACTGTTAAAGAAATAACAATAACTAAATAAAACTAGATCAAAATGCCAGAAATTAAAGAATTAGTTAAGGATTTAGCTGACAAGCATGGAAGAAATAGAGAGAGTTTACTTCCTATTTTACGAGGCATCATTACTGAAGAAAGATATATTTCAGATGTTGCTATGTCAGAAGTTGCTAGAGAGTTAGATATGTCTGCTGCACTTGTTTATGGTACAGCTACGTTCTATTCTTTCCTTGATACAAAGCCAAGAGGTAAGTATGTGATTCGTATTTGTAGAACCATAACTTGCGATATGTTAGGTAAAAAGCAAATTATAAAAACAGTAGAAGATTTGCTAAAAATAAAAGTTGGTGAAACTACAAAAGACAAAAAGTTTACACTTCTTGAAACAAACTGCCTTGGATGGTGCCACAAAGGACCAGCAATGCTTATTAATGATGAAGCTTACACCGATTTAACTGCTGAAAATGTAAGTGAAATTATAGGTGAATACGTGAAAAATAAATAGTTGTAAATCAGATAAAGGAGATTATAATTATGCCAGATAAAAAACTAAAAAGAGTAGACCTAATTTTCAGCGAATGTATGTATAAGGAGGTATTAGCTGAAAATTTAAAGAAGTCAAACGAAGATATTCTTAAAGAAATTTTAGATTCAGGACTAAGAGGCCGTGGTGGTGCTGGTTTCCCTACTGGATTAAAATGGAAATTTACTTCTCAGGAAACAGAAGAAGAAAAATACGTTGTATGTAATGCAGATGAAGGAGAGCCTGGAACTTTTAAAGATAGAGAAATCCTTTCAAGAGTGCCATTAAAAGTGTTCAGTGGAATGGCTATTTGCGGTAAAGTAATAGGCGCAAAACATGGATACATATATTTACGTGGTGAATATCAATTTTTAAAAGTAGAGTTAGAAAAAGCTATAGATGAATTTCATGCTGTATTAAAAGAAATCGGATTTGATTTTCAAATTCACATTTTAATGGGAGCTGGAGCATATATTTGTGGTGAAGAAAGTGCATTATTCGAATCCATGGAAGGAAAACGCGGTGAACCAAGAAATAAACCGCCTTATCCAACAATTTCTGGTTTTAGAGGAAAACCAACCGTAATTAACAATGTTGAAACTTTGGTTTATTCATTTATGATTTGCAGAATTGGTGCACAGAAATTCCAGGAATTAGGAACTGCAGATTCAAGAGGATCAAAAGTATTTTCTATATCAGGTGACACTCCTATAGCAGGAATTTACGAACTAGAACTTGGTATGTCATTAGAAAACTTCGTTGAAGAATTTGGTGATGGCGATACAAAAGCTGTTCAAGTTGGAGGAGCTTCTGGATTTTGTGTTCCAAGAAAGAAATTTAAAGATACAATTATTGGATTTGAAGGTGTTCCTACTGGAGGATCTATGATGCTTTTCAATAGTTCTCGATCTATGTACAATGTATTGAAGAACTATGTAGAATTCTTTGAAGAAGAGTCATGTGGTCAGTGTACTCCATGTCGAGTAGGTTGCCAACAACTTAAGTTAGGAATTGAAGCTGTTAAGAAGGGTGAAAAATCTACTTCATATCTTAAAACATTACTAAAATTGGCTGATACAATGAAATTTACTGCTAAATGTGGTCTAGGACAATCAGTTGCAAATTCATTTTCTTCAATAGTTGACAACTTCAAAGAGGAAATGATATACTAATTAATATTTGTGTAAAAAATAAAATTTAGATAAAACATGGCTAATACAGTAAATTTAAAAATAGACGGAATCGACATTAGTGTTGAAGCCGGTAAAACTGTTCTTGATGCTGCAAAAGAATTAAATATACATATTCCTACACTTTGTTATCATGAAGATTTATGTGTAGCTGGAAACTGTAGAGTATGTGTTGTTGAACAAGAAGGTGCACGCAACCTTGTTGCTTCATGTGCAATGCCTGCTCAAGAGGGAATGGTTATTCATACTAATACACTAAAGGTAAGAAATGCACGCAGACATGTTGTGGAATTATTACTTTCAGAACATAATGCAGATTGTACAAAGTGTTATAAAAACACTAAATGTGAATTGCAGGATCTTGCAGGTGAAATGGTTATTAACGAACATATGTTCCTTGATTTGGTACCTGGAAAAGAGTATGCTAAAGATCAACAATCTCCATCAATTATAAAAGATGATAGTAAATGTATTCGTTGTCAGCGTTGTGTAAGAACTTGTCATGAGTTACAACATGTTAGTGCATTAGGTGTTGCTTACAAAGGTGATCACATGAAGATATCTACTTTCTTCGAAAACCCAATGTATGATGTTGTTTGTACAAATTGTGGCCAGTGCGTTAACCGTTGTCCAACAGGTGCATTAATCGAGAAAAATTATATTGATCAAGTTTGGGATGCAATCTATGATCCAGATAAACATGTTATCGTTCAAACAGCTCCTGCAACACGTATTGCTTTAGGTGAAGATTTAGGAATGGAATCAGGTAGTATTGTAACTGGTAAAATGGCTGCTTCTTTAAGAAAACTTGGTTTTGATTCAGTTCTTGACACTGATTTTACCGCTGACTTAACTATAATGGAGGAAGGTACAGAGCTACTTACCAGACTTAAAAGAGCATTAGTTGATAAAGATCCAACAGTAAAAGTTCCTATGTTTACTTCATGTTCACCAGGTTGGGTGAAGTTTATTGAACATATGTATCCAGAATACCTAGATAACCTGTCAACTTGTAAGTCACCTCAACAAATGTTCGGAGCTTTAGCTAAAACATATTATGCTCAGAAAAAAGGTATTGATCCTGCTAAGATTGTAAGTGTGTCTATCATGCCTTGTACAGCTAAGAAATTTGAAGCTGCTCGTCCTGAGATGAGAGATAGTGGTTTCCAAGATGTTGATTTAGGTATTACAACTCGCGAACTTGCGGTTATGATTAAACAAGCTGGTATTGATTTCCAAACATTACCAGATGAAGGATTTGATAGTATTATGGGACAATCAACTGGTGCAGCTGTTATATTTGGTGCTACAGGTGGTGTTATGGAAGCTGCACTTCGTACAGCTTATGAATTAGTAACAGGAAGAGAAGTTCCATTTGATAACTTAAATATCGCTCCAGTTCGTGGTATGGAAGGTGTTCGTGAAGCTTCTGTGAAAATTGAAAATGTTTTACCCGCTTGGAGTTTCTTAGAAGGTGTTGAGTTAAAAACAGCTGTTGCGCATGGTTTAACAAATGCTCATCAAGTTATGGAAGCTATAAAGAAGGGAGAAGCTAATTATCATTTCGTAGAAGTTATGGGATGCCCAGGTGGATGTATTGGTGGTGGAGGCCAACCAATACCTACTACTCCTGAAATTCGAAGAAAACGTGCAGAAGCAATTTATCGTGAAGATGAGGGAATGGAAATTCGTAAATCTCATGAAAATCCTGAGGTTGCACAAATTTATAAAGAATTCTTAGGAGAACCTCTTGGTCATAAATCACATGAATTATTACATACACATTATGTAAAAAGAAAGAGAGTTTAAACAATCACTATACGATTTAAACGGGATAGCAATTTTGCTATCCCGTTTTTTGTATTCTAAACTCTAGTTTAAAATCAATAAAAATAGTAAAAGATATTAATATCTTTAATTGTTATAATATTCACACTGTCAGACGTGTATGGTTTTAAAGTCCTTTGAGTATGTTCTATTTGGTTTTTTCTTCAGAATTGCTTCAGATTTGATGAGTTTATTTGCAAAGAAAATCTTAAACAAAACAGAAAACTATGAAAAGGAATTTATTAACTATTTTATTGGGATTATTCGTATTGAGTTTTACTTCATGTGAAGAGGATGATGTTAATCCAATAATTAAAACAAAGAATGAGACTTTAACTATGGGAGCTGGATATGCAAACGATATCTATTATAGTTTAAGTAATGGTGTAATAGCTGAAGTGTCCCGAACAAATTGGGATATAGCTTTTAGTGTTGATGCAATGAGTTCTTCAATATTAATTAACGATGGAGCAGGAGTAGTATTAAAAGAACATGTAACTGGAACAAATTGGAATTGGTCAGATGCTGTTGATACAACAGGATATTATGGATTAAGTAAATTATTTAATTCTGATGAAAACTGGGAAGAGGCTGCATTTAGTCAAAACGCAACTGGACATCCAAATTATGGATGGGGAGAATATAATATGACTAGTCATGATGTTGAAGGTATAACAATGTATATAATTAAACTTGTTAGCGGTGATTATAAGCGAATTATTATAGAAGCTAAAAGTGCAATGGGACAAGAATATACATTTAAGTACTCAGATATTGATGGAACAAATGAAGTCTCTGAAACAATTTCTTTTGCAGGAGTTAACAGTAATTATATTTATTATTCAATCGTAAATGAATCGGTTGTAGATAATCGTGAACCAGATGCTTCAACTTGGGACTTATTATTTACAAATTATGTAGATAATACTATTGATTACATTGTAACTGGTGTAAAGCAAAACATTGATGTATTAGTTATTGAAGAAGATGGGGTATTGGATTTATCAAAAGAAACATACTTAGATACAGACTTCGATGAAAGCATAACTGAAATTGGTTATGATTGGAAAGATTTTAATATGGGAACTTTCCAATATGAACTTGATGCTGATCGTATATATTTCGTTAAGGATGCGAAGGAAAATGTATATAAAATAGTATTTACAGGATATGAAGGAAGTTCGACTGGTAATATGACTTTTGATATTACTAGTTTATAAATACACCCATCTAACATTACGAAGGCTTAGGATATAAAATCTTAAGCCTTCTGTTAGTTAAATTATTAGAATATTATTGTTGACTTATTTATGAGCATTTTGAGATTACTTTTATTAAATGTGTTTTTATTGTTGTTCTTATATTCAAAGGGGCAAAATAATACTATTACGGTTGTTGACTATAAAAGCAATGAAACTATTCCATTTGCACATATCTGTTTCGAAGAATTAATAACAGAAGCAAAATATTATTTAGTTACAAACAAAGATGGAATTGTAAATATTCCAGGTAATAAAGATCTAATTGTCGCAGTTTCATTTGTTGGATATAAGCCTCTTATTGACACAATTAAGCCTAGTAGAAATTACATTTTTGAGTTATATCCAAAGATTTTTGATATTGATCAGGTAGTAGTTATTGCTAATTTCACTCCTCAAAAAGCTGATCAATCAATATACAATGTTAAAGTTATTGATGCGCGTGAAATAGAAATGAAAGCTGCTACCAACCTTTCAGATATAATGTCGAATGTTGTTAATGTTAAACTGAACCATGATCCGGCATTAGGAACAAGCTTACGTTTAAAAGGACTTTCAGGTAATAATGTAAAAATATTAGTGGATGGTGTTCCCATTGTTGGACGCGTTGGAGGTAATATTGATTTAAGTCAGTTGAATTTATACAATATCGATCATATTGAAATGGTAGAGGGTCCTTTATCTGTTATATACGGCAGTAATGCTTTGGCGGGTGCAATTAATATTATAACAAAAGAAAATCAATATTCTAAATTAACTGCTAAGGCAAATGCTTATTACGAAACAGTTGGAACATATAATTTTGATGCTGGAATTTCATCAAAAAAGGGAAAACATAGTTTCGCGCTTTCCGGAGGACGTAATTTTTTTAGTGGATTCATGGAGAAGGACTATATCATAATTGATAATAATAATACTATAGATAACATATCTTATCCCTGGAAACCAAAAGAACAATACAATGCAGATTTTTATTATACTTTAACAGGTGGTAATAATAAATTGAAGTTCCAGTCTTCATATATGAGAGAAAGATTACAATCAAAGGGTAGTTTGCAACCGCCCCAATATTATACTGCTTTTGATGATTGGTTCTATTCGACTCGATTTACAAATAGATTGGAATTTACTCAAAAACTAAAAAGCAGTTTAACCTTAAATATGTTGGGTTCGCATTCCTATTATTTACGTAGAAATGCTACATATTTTAAAGATTTAGAGCAATTAAGTTCTGTTCTAACTGATGAAGATACAACTCAATTTAACGCTTTTATTTACAGGCTTTTATTAGGTAATAATAATCCCGAAAAAAAACTGAGTTTTATATCCGGAGTAGATTTAAATTATGAAATTGCTACTGGTGAGCGTATCTTAAATGATAAAAAAGAAATTGCTGATTTTGCATTATTTACAAGCTTAATGTATAAATTAACAGACAATATTAGTATTCAACCAGGATTACGTTTTGCTTATAACTCACAATTTGATGTACCTCCTGTTCCTTCAGTAAATTTAAAATGGGATATAATTTCACAACTTACAATGAGATTATCTTATGCCCGTGGTTATAGAGCCCCAACATTAAAAGAGCTGTACATATTCTTTGTAGATATTAATCACAATATTCAACCAAACGAAAACATAAAAGCTGAATACGGACATAATTTTGACTTTGCTCTTCGATTTAATACAGATAAAGAGAAAAAAATACATTATTCAAATTTTGAATTAGGATTATTCTATAATAACATGAATAATATTATCTATTTAGCTCGTAGACAAGTTGAAGATATAAAAGATCCTATTTACCAATACATAAATATTCTAGATTACAATACTCTGGGAGGCCAGATATCATTCCAATATAATTTTTATCCTTATATGGATTTTGGATTAAGCATAGGTGAAACTGGTACATATTCTTCATTTGACAAAAGAAAACCATCATTGAATGATTATAAGTTTTCTCCTGATTTAAATGCTAATATTTCAAGTCATATTCAGAAAGTAAAGATGACTTTCTCATTAAGTTATAAATATACGGGTAAATCATATTTATACGATGTTGATGAAAGTGATCAAATTAATATAACAACTCTTGATGATTATCATAACATGGATTTTACCATTGTAAAGAAGTTATTCATGAATAGATTAACGGTTTCAGCGGGTGTTAAGAATATTTTTAACAATACAAATATAGATGTTGTTGGAGGAGGAACTGGAACTGCACATACTAGCGGAAACAGCTCTCCAGTGGGATATGGTAGAGTTTATTTTACTAGATTAGCTTACAACATATTTAAGTGATATGAACAGAAATATACAATACTTTATTTTATTTATTACAACCATATTTATTGTGGGATGTTTTGAAGAAGATGAGCGAATTTTACCAATTGAAATTGATGAAATCGACATTCCTTATTCAATGTATGAATATCAAACTTATTATAGCATTACAGATCAATCTATTGTTTCTTATCATAATTATTCTGACTGGGATTTAGGTTTTGAGTCTTCGGAAAATGGCTATCATATTATATTAAATTATGCTCGTTTCATGTATGCCGGAAATACCTTTTCGAAAGATTTTTATTCTATCGAAACCAATATTGCAAACGAAATGAGTTTTGATCATTCATCAGGTAATTTGGACTCTACAATTTTATCCGATTGGACTATTTTTTCAGATCCTAAAAATCCTGAATTTACTGAAAATGTGTATATCATTGATCGTGGTAAAAATGAGTTAGGAGAGGAGTATGGTTTAAAAAAAGTTGTGTTTGAGAAACTTGAGACTGATACTTTTTATATACACTATGCAAATTTGGATAATACCAAGGAATATTATTTTAAAGTGCCTAAAGATCCTAGAGTTAACTTTACGTTGTTCTCATTTGACGATGGTGGAAAACTAACAGTGCAAGAACCAGATAAATCTTCTTGGGACATTTGTTTTACAAAGTATTCAACTATTATTCCTGATAATTTTGGTACTCCAACCGATTATTTAGTTCGCGGGGTTTATTTAAATCCTTTTAAAGAAATCGAAGTTGCCTTAGATACTTCAAACTATTTCTACGAAATTAATGGAGATCTAATGACGAGTTATGAATACTCTTCTAAGCAGGACGCCATTGGATATGATTGGAAAGAATTTACAAATGATTTTTATGAAGTAAAAGATTATCATACATATATTTTAAAGGATATTGAAGAAATAGACTATAAACTCAGATTTACTAGATTCTATAATAAAGATGGTGTAAAAGGATATCCATCGTTTGAACTAAAACAATTTTAATAAAGTAAATATTATGGAAAAAATTTCAATGATTGGTGCTATAATTGTTACCCTGGCTTTAATCTCATACTCCATTGGAGTAATTACTGAGCAAAAAAATCATAAAGTGGTAAAGAATGTATTGTTGTTTATTACATTAGGAGTAATTCTTGACATTACCGCAACAACTTGCATGATTATAGGATCAAGCAATACCCCTTTTACACTGCATGGTTTCTTAGGCTATTCTGCTCTTTTGGCAATGCTGATTGATGCGATACTTATTTGGAAATTTTACAAGAAAAATGATTCAAATACCGATGTTCCTAAAACATTACATAGATATACCTTATTAGCATATTTATGGTGGGTAGTTGCGTATATTACTGGAAGTATGCTTGTAATGATGAAATAAATAATTACGAATAGCAATATTTATTTTAAGTTTATTACCATGACATGAATGTGTAATAAGGAATATATAAAAATGAAAAGACTCCTTAATATTTTTAAGGAGTCTTTTCATAATATTCTAAAAAGTATTAGTCTTGCGCTGGCACCGGATGTGCGATTTTTGCTTTATATTCATTATAATTGAATCCCTTAAAAGTAGGGCTTTTATCATTATGACACTTTTTACAAACAGCTTCAGTAGGATCAAACATACCGTTAGCTAAACTTTTTTCACGATCTTTCATGATCGTATTTGATTTATATTTACTTCCTGGCCCATGACACGATTCACATGAAACTCCTTCTTCAGCTTTAATTGTGTACATTAAATCTTCATCAGCAGAATAATAAGTTGAATGACAACTTAAACAATTTGGATCTGTTTGAGGATTATCTGAGTATTTTTTTGCTTCCTCACCTGCCAATGTTTCAAAAGCTTTTGCATGAGGCCCACTTTTCCATATATCATATTGTTTACCTTTTTCCGCTTTATTATGACACATTTTACATTTTGATGCTCCAATGTACTCATAATCTTGAGCTTTTGATAAACTAACAATAAGAAAAACAGAACAAACGATTAATAATATCCTTTTTGTATTCATATATTTTACCTTTCTTTTAAAAATTAATAATGTATTATTTATAGCTAATTTTATTAAATCCTTGATTTATTTTAGTGATCTTCGGTTTCATGATAACCGGTCACAATACTTTTGAAATTTTTTAATGGATGCTTGCCAATTGTAATTACATATAAATGTATGATTAAAAAAATTAGAATAAAAAACCCTGCAATCGAATGGAAAAAAGTGGTTAATTTAATTCCACTTAAACTATAAAGTTTTTCAATAATCATTTCTGGATATAACAATGCAACTCCTGTTATTATTACAAGTGGTACTAGAATATACATTGTACCAAAATATGATATCTGTTGTAAAGGATTAAATTTTTCCTCAATTGTAATTCGGAAAGGTTTTGGCTCACCTTTTAAATAGCCACTAATATAGTATTTGCCTTGTTTAACTAATCGATCAAGCAAACCTTTTAATTTAATCTTATAATGTTTAATATTTCCTGTAATAATACTTACTACAAAAAAGAAAAAGTAACTAACCACAACAGCTACTCCAATAAAATTATGGATAGACACCGCTACATTAAATCTAATGAGTGGTGACTCTATATCTGTAAACTGCATGCCAATGCCTGTAATACCTAAAAATATTATTCCTAAAGCATTTATTCCATGCCAAATTCTTAACCAGGTTGGATAAAGATATAATTTATTATTACTCATCTTATTTGCGTTTAATAATTCTTAAAATAGTGTGCAATAAAATTCCTGAAAATGTAAGACCAAAAATAATTAAGCTTATTAAATTGACATAATAATTTCTATTTGCTCCAATAACATATGCATCATTAAGTATAAATGAATTGTAAAAATTAAATTCAGCACGATCTTGTTTTAACTGATGCTTGTAGAGTTTATCTCTTAATAATGAGCTTGTTGCATGACATTCGTTACAGTTATGGACTGCTTGTTCTTTTGAAACAATATGGTGTACAGCATCAGAAGTATCTGTAACTGAAGTATGACACTCAATACAACGAACACGTGTAAAATGAAGTGCTTGATTAGGCAACCAGTCGTGTGTTGCAAGTAATTGTGGACTTTCATGTGAAGTAAATATCTGATATTTTTCAACATCGTTATGACAATTTAAGCACCTATTATTATTATAAAGAACTAATTCAGCCATATCAGATTTTACTAGTTTATTCGAATGAGGATCGTGACATAATTCACAAT
This sequence comes from Bacteroidota bacterium, assembly GCA_042584405.1. Lineage (GTDB taxonomy): Bacteria > Bacteroidota > Bacteroidia > Bacteroidales > UBA12077 > UBA12077. The sequence goes on along the minus strand of JBHOSR010000018.1, from coordinate 25,077 downwards.
GGAAGAACTCCCCAAAAGCTTCAAAATGAACACTCTTTTGCATTTCAGCTGCAATTACTTCGAAATCATGGCAATCAATGCATGTTATTTTGGGTTCAATTTTTAAATCAGCAATATGTGGATAAGTTTCATAATCTCCTGAATGGCAATCTGTGCAAGAATGACCTTGATGTTCCCCTTGAAGATAACTTACTGAATCAATTACAAAGTAAGGATTCATTAACTTACGTTCGTTTATCTCTTTACTTTCATTGTAGAATGAATAATATTTATGTCCATGACATTTAAGACATACAGTATTTGATTCAGGCATTTCAACCTCTTCTTCATCGTCTTTTGCATATAAAAATATTGCCTGAAAAAATAATAAATAAATTATTACTAGATAGTGAGATACTCTTGTTATCTTCATTTTGTTTACTTTTTTAAAAGTTGTAATTAACTACGGTTTATCTAATAATATGTAAATACAATCTACTAATTTACATATTTGTATACAGTATATAAATAGGATTACAAGAAAGTCAATTAATATTGATATACAAAGCAATATAAGTTGAGATATGTCACTTAACAATATGAAATAAAGCAATAGACAGTATGATATAATACTATTTTATATTGACCTAAACTTGCTTGTGTATTGACATATAAATCAGATAATTAGTTAGCTAAAGTTTGATGATCTGAGCTATTTAAGATATATTTACTAAGAATAAATAGATTTATAAAACACATGAAATTCAGGCCAATATATTTTATTAGTAAAGCATTTTTATTACTCACTTTCTTATTTCTGCAAATAAGTTTCACTTTTGGTCAGTCTGATGAAGACTGTTTTATGTGCCATGAAGATCCTGAGTTAATTTCAGAAAGAGATGGAGTTGTCAGATCAATGTATATTGACGCAAATATTCTAAAAAATTCAGTTCATAAATCAGTAGCTTGCGCTTCATGTCACAAAGATGCTGATGTTAGGGATTTTCCTCATGATGAAAACATAGGTAAAGTTAATTGTGGAGATTGTCACGAAAGTGCAGATAGTAATTTTTACAGAGGAATACATGGACAGGCATTAAAATTAAATGAACCGTATGCACCAACATGTAAAGAATGTCATGGTAATCATACAATTTTACCGCCGTCTGATCCTAAATCCTTAACGTATAAAATGAATATTCCAATTTTATGCGGAAAATGTCATAAGGAAGGGGCTCCGGTTGCACGTACATATAATATTACGGAACATAATATATTAGATAATTACAGTCAAAGTATTCATGGACAGGGATTATTTAAGAGTGGATTAATTGTTACAGCAACCTGTAATAATTGCCATGGTAATCATTTGATTCTGCCACATACAAGTCCAAATTCAACCATTTCTGCTAACAGTATTGCAAAAACTTGTATGCAATGTCATGCAAGAATAGAGGATGTCCATACTAAAGTTATTAAGGGTGAGCTGTGGGAAAAGTCACCTGGAGCAATTCCAGCATGTACCGATTGTCATCCTCCCCATAAAGTAAATAAGCAGAATACAATAGCAACAATGGCTGATAATGCTTGTTTAAAATGTCATAGTAAGGATGACGTTCATAAAATTGTTGATAGTGAAAGGATCTCCTTAAAAGTTGATAGAAATGATTTAGATAATTTTGAACATAAAAACATTACCTGTGTAAAATGTCATACCGATGTTTCAACGAGGTTGGCTAGACCATGCGAGACAGTTACTAAAGTTGATTGTGACAATTGTCATGCTGAAGTATCAAATGTATATTTTAGTAGCGGACATGGACAAGCATATTTTAGGAAAGATGAAAATGCACCCTATTGTACCGATTGTCATGGTAGTCATAAAGTAAAATCGAGATATGACGATACTTCACCAACTTATAGAACTGAAGTACCAAATTTGTGTGGTAAGTGTCATTCTAAAGATAATAAAGCTATTGAAGGGAAAGGGTTGAAAGAGATGGATGCTTATTTGGACTACTCTTCAAGTGTGCATGGTAGAGGTTTAGAGGAAAAAGGATTAACCGTAACAGCAGTTTGTACAGATTGCCATTCAACGCACAATATGCTGAAGGAGTCTGACGAGAATTCATCAGTTCATCCTAAAAATATTTCTTCAACTTGCTCAAAGTGTCATAAACCGATTGCCGATGAATATAGTAGGAGTGTTCATGCGTTTGAGAATGATGACCCTGATAATAAATACCCAACTTGTGCTAATTGTCATTCAGCACATATGATTTCAAGAATAGATCAGGATAAATTTATGACTGAGATAACACATCAGTGTGGTTCTTGTCACGAGCATTTATCAGATACATATTTAGAAACTTATCATGGTAAAGCATACCAGTTAGGCTATTTAAAAACTGCAAGATGTTCTGATTGCCATGGAGCTCATAATATTTTAAATGTGAATAATCCTGATTCTGAAGTCGGAATTCATAATATTGTTGCGACTTGTCAAAAATGTCATCCTGATGCAAATGAGAGATTTACAGGCTACTTAACACATGCTACACACGATGATAAGAATAAATACCCAGCATTGTATTATGCATTCTGGGCAATGACATTTTTATTAGTGGGAGTATTTGGGTTTTACGGACTCCATACATTATTATGGATTCCAAGATCTATTATTGAACTTAGAAAAAATAAACATGTAATACCAAAAGGTAAAATAAAATATGTAAGACGTTTTACTTACAGTCAGAGAGTTACTCACATTTTTGTAATTATTAGTTTTATCCTTCTTGCACTTACCGGAATGATAATAAAATTTGCACATATGGAGTGGGCAAAATATCTAGTAAACCTACTTGGGGGTGTTTATAACGCAAGTATATTACATCGAATAGGTGCTACTATAACCTTTGGATATTTTGGATATCACTTATATTCATTAATCAAACAAATGATTGAACGAAAAAAATCAATCAAAGAATTTGTATTTGGTAAAAATTCTTTAATGTTTAATATGCAGGATTGGAGAGATTTATGGGCAACTTTAAAATGGTTTGTAGGAAAAGGTCCGCGACCAAATTATGGTAGATGGACATACTGGGAAAAATTTGACTATATGGCGGTATTCTGGGGAGTTGCTGTTATAGGATTTTCAGGTTTAATGCTCTGGTTTCCTGAGTTTTTCTCAAAAGCATTACCAGGATGGTTAATAAATGTTGTACAGATTATACATAGCGATGAAGCATTATTAGCAACAGGATTTATATTTACAATACACTTTTTCCATACTCATTTCCGCCCGGAGGCATTCCCAATGGATACGGTAATCTTTACTGGTCTGACACCATTAGAAGAGTTCAAGAAAGATAGACCAAAAGAATACAATGATTTGTTAGAAACAGGACGTTTGGAAAAAGTGATTGTTGAAAAAGAAATTACCAAATGGAAACTGAATTTTGTTAAAACAGTTGGATTCTTTTTCTTGGGAATAGGAGTATCATTGGTAATACTTATTATTTATTCTTTAATCACAGGTTAATATCTTTTTAATCATTTTATTAAAAGATAAATTAAGGTATTAAAGAATTTGAAGATAACGAAGAAGGATGGTTTGTATAAATAATATGCCAAACAAGATATATTAATAAACAGTTTCTTTATAGTTTATTTTAGTTAAAAATACTGGGGCAATTCCCGGTATTTTTTTGAAATTATTCAATTAGATCCGGAGGAAAGCTTTTAGAAACAACTACTTATTTTACTATTACGTATTAGAAGATATGCAGAACTTCGCAGATGGATTGAATAATGAGAAATTATGGATATAGAAAACCTCCACGAAAGGTGGAGGTTAGAAATTAAAATGAAATAATATTTTATATTTTAGAATTTAACAGTGATATTAAAACCAATTAATATTCCTTCACCATCAAATTTTCTTGTATTCATTCCATAATTCTTTTGGGCCATAATGTCTTGATAATTACTGGCAAAAACCTGGAATGCATGTGTGATTGTTGCAATCTCAATTCCTAAAGCAGCTCCTGGTTGAATATCTTCTTGGTAATCGTGTACAGGATTTATATCAAATGGTTGGTGATATTCAAAAATAGCCGACATTGTTTCTGTAAATTTATATCTACCACCCAACATTACACCTACTTTATCGTGCTGATACTTTCTATCAACAGAATTGAAATGCGAATAACTTGGGGCAAGTTGCATAGATAAGGCATCTGTAAATTTTCTTCCTACAATTGCTTGTGCAAAATATAAGAAACGATCCATAAATTCGTAATCGGTTCCAAACAATTCTTCATCTTTAGCATCTACTGTAATATTTGCATGTATAGACAGGGATACAGGCATACTTCCTGTACGAGTTTGTTCCAATACAGCATATTTGGCATTTAAATCATTAAACTTGTTGTTTTTTTCTGTACCGATTCCAATGGTTAATTTATCTGTTATTCCATACTGTAATCCCATTCTAATATTAGAAGCTCCATAAATACCAAAAATATCAGAAAGTCCATTTTCTACACTTCCCATTCTATGATGAATAATAAGTTCGAGTTTTTTAGCAGCAGAGCCAACAGTAGTTTGACTTTCAATTAATGTTGAAGCAGCGAAAGGTTCACGAACGGGTTTATCTTTTTTCTTTTCTTCAGTTTCTTCTTGTGCAAATGCAAAATTGCATGTTAAAGCAATTAATAATAATATAAAAGCTTTTTGAATATAATTTCTCATGATATTGAATATTTAATTTTGTTCTACTTTTATCTATTAGTTGTTTTCAGCTCCATCTGTAATCCATTTCAGAATAACTGCTAATTCTACTGCACTCAATGAATTACCTCCTGGGTGACCTTCGCTTACTTTTTGATAAAGCGCACTGGATTCTGGATCTGTAGTATTTATATAGTTACCATTAATTAAGCTGTTATATGCGTTCCCCGTTGTCAAAATAGGGTTTGTTGAAGCATGGCAAGTAACGCACTTGTCTTGAAAAACTGGTTCTATTTGTGTAGAGAAAATAACAGGTCCGGCGGGTAAGGTAATTTCAAGTGGATCGATAAACTTATATTCACATGAAGTAATGCTAATTAAAATGAATCCTAAAATAAATAATAAACTCTTTTTCATTTTCGTATCCTTTTTTTAAATATAAAGAAGTTGTTTAGATTAACTAAACAACTTCTTTTACTTTTTGTTTAATCTATTTTATTTTAAAGCATCTAATGAGTTGTTCAATAAAGCTCTAACATATGATGGATTATGTACACCATAACTATGATCTTGATAAACTACCATATAGTTATAAACAGCTCTAGCTTGAGCAGCTGTCACTGTTCCACTTGGTACATATCCTGTTGTATCAATTTCTTCAACATGTACTCCTAAATCATCATCCCATACCCATGCAGATTCTGTTGTAGGTTTCATAGCACCTGCTTCTGCCAATGCTCTACCTAATTCAAATTTTAAAGCATCAATTTCATCATGAAGATCGTCTACTAAATCTTCCGCATCATCGGCAGAGCCGTGACAAGTTGCACATGCATCAAAGTTTACGCCTAATGTGTGATCTCCGTCAACCATATGACATGAAATACAAGCTTCGCTTAATGTAGCATGTCCTTCAGTTGCAGTTGGATAATCTTCATCACCCGGTATATTAACGCCACCAGAAGCTACCAATACGTTACCTTGAACACCGTAATGTGGCCCCCAATGACTACTAGTAGCAACAGCATCAGTTGAAGTAACAGTAGGAACACCTCCACGATCACGTGCCTGGTGGCACTGTAAACACATGTTACCATTCCCATAATCAGCAAATGATATTGATTCATTTAAATCTGTGGTGTTTTTAGAACCAAAAATTGTTTCGGTAACCTGAGCAATAAATGTTAATGTCCAATCAGTTTCATCATAAGCTGTGTGAACAGTGTGGCAAGTTCTACATGAAATGGCTGATTGTCCAGCAGGTAAATCATAGATCTCAGTAATTGAAGTGAAATCAGCACGAGCTAAGAAGCCTTCTGTACTGTGGCAACCAGCACATTCTCCATCGCGATTGAAATAAGTTCCTAATGAGTGAGCCGAAGCATTAAACTCAGATTGTTTTGCCGAAAACTCAGTTCCGTCATTGTGGCATTCCATACATTCAGCCGAAGCATCTGCGCCAGCAGGTCCTTCCGGTCCCTCGCATGACGCAAAGAATGCCCCGAAAAGGAACACAATGCTTAATAATTTAATTAAATTTTTCATAGCTATAATTTTAAAATTAAAATGAATTTTATGTACTGCTAAAAGTAGATATTTAGGTATTCCTTTACTATTTTTAGATGTTGATTGTTATTCGACTAACATATGATAATAATCATATTGGTGAACAAAAAAGATCATTCTGCGTATTGATATAAGTCAACTAGATAATAGATTTTTTAAGACCTTTAATGTATATTTTTAGAAAATTTAAATAATTATGGTAAATAACATCAACTCTCCATGTTGTGCTGAATGTGAAACTCGCTGGGAGAATTTTAACAATTTAAGTGACGAAGAACTAAACTTAATTTGTGATAACAGACATATAGCTGAATTTCAACCGGGTGAAATCATTTCTAAACAAGGTGCACCTATATCGAGTGCTGTATTTTTAACAAAAGGTATGGCTAAGATATATATTGAGGGCTATGATAATAAACGAATGATGGTAGGTATAGCAAGGCAGGGTAGATTAATAGCAGGACCCGGAACATACGTAGATAATAGGCACCATTATACAGTTGCAGCCCTAACTGATGTTACGGCTTGTTTTATAAATATGGAAATCCTTAAAAAACTTGTGCATACCAATGGCAAATTTGCTGAAGGATGGCTCATAGATATTAGCAGAAAATCATTAAAAACATTTTATAGATTTTTAAGTCACACACAGAAAAAGATGCATGGTCGTTTAGCAGAAACTCTATTGTATCTTGCTGATGAAATTCACGAATCAGATGAGTTTAGTATGATGTTATCCAGACAGGAACTAGGAGAACTTTCTGGTATGGCAAAAGAAAGCGTTGTAAGAATATTAAAAGAATTTAATGACGATAAAATTATACAAGATAAATGCCCTCATATTATTATTTTGAACAAAGACAAGTTAAAAATGATTTCTAATATGGGTTAAATAAAATATATAAATATAGATTAAATGAAAAGAAAAAGTATATTTCTGTTTACTCCCTGGTTTATGGGAGTTTTGTTTATTGTATTTGCCATGTCAATGGCATTTGCTACATTTTACGAAAATGATTTTGGAGCACCAACAGCTCGATTATTAGTTTATAATACTAAATGGTTCGAATTGTTATTCCTATTAATGATTGTAAATCTGGTTGGACAAATTTTTATATATAAATTATATAAAAGAAAGAAGCTAACAGTTTTATTATTTCATTTAGCTTTTGTGTTAATAATATTAGGTGCTGGAATAACCAGGTATTTTGGTTTCGAAGGTGTTGTTCATATTCGCGAAGGTAACACTCAAAATCTTTGTAGCACTTTAGATAAATACTTAAATTTTAAGATAAAGGACTCAAATAATAATATAATTTTTAGTGATTCTGAGCAATTAAACCTGGTTTCAGTAAAAAAAGCAAAGTACAGTAAAAATATAAAATTTGAGGATAGAGAATATTCTCTAAAACTGATTGAATTTTTACCTAATGCTACCGAAACAATTGTTGAAGCAGCTTATGGAAAACCTATTGTAGCGTTACATATATCCAAAGGAATGATGATGCGTGAGAGTGTTTTTATAGCTCAAGGTGAAATTATAACAATTGGAGGAGTTACTTTTGGTTTTGTTGAAGACGATTCGGTTGATGTTAAAATTACCTTCGAAGAGAATTCTTTTAAAATACAATCGCAGTTTAGTATAAGCGAAATAAGCATGATGTCTCAAGAAACAACTGTTCATGAAGAAAATTTAATTGTTCCTTTTGAAGAAATGAAAATATATAAAGTACAAGGATTTTCGATTGTTTCCGAAATATTAAGTAAAAGCGGTGTTGTAAAAGCAGTTAATCAAGATTATAATGCAAATCAGACTAATAAAAGTGCACTAGTTTTTGAATTTAATTATGAAAATAAGTTGGAAGAATTAAGCTTATGGATTGGACAAGGATTTAATAATAGGGTTGAATACATTAATGGTAAACACAATATTGAAATTAGTTATAATCCCTTGGAAATTGAATTGCCATTTAGCTTAAAACTTGAAGACTTTATTTTGGATAGGTATCCTGGTTCTAATAGTCCTTCGTCATATAAAAGTAACGTGGTTTTAATTGATGAAGAAAATAATATAAACATGCCATATTCAATTTATATGAATCATATCTTAAAATATAAAGGATGGCGTTTCTTTCAGTCATCATATGATAGAGATGAGCAAGGGACAATTTTATCAGTGAACAAGGATTTTGCTGGAATGATGGTTACTTACGCTGGATATTTTACGCTGTTTTTATTTATACTACTTTCAATGATTAATAAAAATTCGGCATTTAGAACAGTATCCAAAAACTTTTTTAAATCCGCTAGTGGAAAAGTTGCTACACTATTGGTTTTATTTATAGCTACATCAAGTTTAGTTCATGCTCAAGGTCAGAAGTTTGTTGTTAATAAAGATCGTGCTAATGAATTCGGAAAAATTTTAGTTCAAGATCAGAAGGGAAGAACAGAACCGCTTTATACTTTAAGCAACGATATTTTAAGAAAAGTTACTCGTGAAACCGAACTCGATGGATATTCACCAATGCAAGTATTCTTGGGAATATATTTCGATTTTCAAAATTGGCAATATGTTCCTTTAATAAAGGTTTCGAATACAGAAGTTAAAAGGATGCTTGGAATTAGTGGTAATTATGCTGCTTTTACCGATATTGTAGATTTTCAAACAAATACTTATAAACTTAAGCAAAGTGTTAACGCAGCCTATTCAAAACCCGCTGGTGCAAGGGATAAATTCGACAAAGAAATTATTAAAGTTGATGAGAGACTAAACATCTGTTATATGATTTATACAGGTGAGTTTATGAAAATATTTCCTGTAAAGGATCGATCATTCAAGTGGCATGCTCCGAAAGATGCTTATAAATTTGCAACAAATTCTGAAGATTCTTTATACCTAAGAAATATAGTCGATTTATTTGCACAAGGAATTCAACAAGCAAAATTGTCGGGTGATTATACACAGCCTGATGAGATGTTAAAATCAATTATTACGTATCAAAGGAATTCTGCTCAATATGAGTTGCCTAGCCAAAAGAAAGTAAATGCCGAAATTTTCTATTATAAATCAAAAATATATGATCGTTTATTTCCCTTTTATGCATCAGTAGGATTCTTACTCTTATTTATATTATTATATGGTATAATAGCTCAAAATAAAAACCTTAAAACAGTAGTTAATATTTTCAAGGGATTACTCTTTTTGGGTTTTGTATTTCATACGATTGGTTTAGGTATTCGTTGGTATGTGTCGGGACATGCTCCGATGAGTAATGGATATGAATCGATGATTTTTATTTCTTGGGTAACCGTGCTGGCAGGTTTTATTTTTAGTAAACGATCTGCATTTGTTCTTGCAGCAACAGCGGTACTTGGTGGATTTACTTTAATGGTTGCGCATTTAAGTTTTATGGATCCAGAAATTACAAACTTAGTACCCGTATTACAATCATATTGGTTAACACTGCATGTTTCGGTAATTACAGGAAGCTATGGATTCCTAGGGTTAGGAGCTATTATCGGAATTATTGTTTTAATACTTTATTCTTTGACTTCTGAAAAAAATAGATCGAATATATTAACAACAATAGAAGAGTTAACAGTAATTAATTACAAAGCCTTAACTATTGGATTATATTTACTTACTATTGGAACATTTTTAGGTGCAGTTTGGGCAAACGAATCGTGGGGGAGATATTGGGGATGGGATCCAAAGGAAACCTGGTCATTAATTACAATTATAGTCTACAGTTTTGTAACTCACTCTAGAATGATAAAAGGATTAAAAGGATTTTTTGCTTTCAACGTTTTAGCTTTATTCGGATTTTCATCGGTATTAATGACATACTTTGGAGTAAATTATTACTTATCTGGATTACATTCATATGCAGGTGGAGATCCAGTTCCGGTTCCGAAATTTGTATATGTAAGTATTTTCGTGTTGGTTTCTTTATCTCTTTTTGCTTATGGTAAATACAGAAAAAATCAATTGAAAACAACATAATAGTATATATTATATAAATGAAAAAACTCCGATTCTAAACTAGAATTGGAGCTTTTTATTTAAATATCTATTGTGATTATAATCCTAAGAACTGAATACTTACACCACACAAGAAAATAGTTGCACCAGCAATGGCGTGCATAAATCTCTCGATATTAACTTTTGGTAATAATTTAAAACCAAAAAAAGATGTTGATACAACAAGCATCATTGTACCAACAGTAGTTGCACTAAAAATAGCTGTAACCATTACAATATCTAAAATATTATTTTGTGCAGCTGGATACAATAATATAGGAATAAAAGGCTCGCATGGACCAAAAATAAATATTGTAAATAAAATCCAGGGAGTTAATTCTTTAATACTTCTCTTCTCATGTATATGTGAATGTTCCTTAAAATGAGAATGCGTATGAATATGAGCAGTACCGTCTTCGTGTAAATGTTCATGGGTATGTTCTTTCTTCTTAAAAGCTTTTCGCATTCCCCAAATAAAATAAACCAGGCCAAATGCTATCATCAACCAGGCAGCAACTGAACCTCTTGTTGCCTCAATTGGGGTCAATTTGTTTACAGCAATTCCTAATAAAATACCAATAAAACCTATTAGAATTGAGCTGCCAACATGTCCAATCCCGCAAATGAAAGTTATGAGATTTGTTTTCAATAAAGACCATTTACGAGCTTTTGAAATAACAATAAAAGGTAAATAATGATCAGGCCCCAATAGAGTATGGAAAAACCCGATTGAGGCTGCTGTCAAGTAAAGAACACTTGAATCGATTTGCATAAATATTTATTTAAATTTTACGTTACAATTTACATAAATCTAATAACAAAATATAACTGTAACATAAATTTATATTATAAGTATTTTTTATCTTCTTCTGGTACGTCAAAATATTGTTTGTAATGATTTGCGTCTGGACCAATTTGTTCAATACTTTTATCGCTAATTTTGTACGTGCAATTTTCGCCTGCTAAGCTTGAAAAATATACTTCATAGTTTTCATCACCGTCTTTTAGGTATATTTTTACTAAGTTTGGATTTTCTTCTCGATTTAAAGTCGCATGACAAATTGGACAATAAAAGGTATATTCTTCACCTTCTTTAATCGAAAAAGTTGGATGTGTAGTAATAGAATAATCACCTATTTCTGAGTTTAAAAATATTAAACCCTTTTCGTTGTTATTTGATTTTGCCGATAGCAATATGGAGTTTTTAACTCTCAATTGACCTTCGCAAATCGGGCAGAAATAATCTTTTGACATAGTGTTTAGATTTTATTGGTTTATAATTTCTAATATTTTTTGCGCTGTATTGAGTACTTTTTTTGATATTTCTTCTCCAAAATCAACTTGCTTTGGTTGAATGCCCAATATATATGTTGGCATCACGAATAATTCTGATATTCTTTTCAATGATATATTATGAGTATTTAAAGTAAAATCTTTTACTTTTTCAGCAGGAAGTAACTCATAGTAACCCGCATGTTTACCAAACTCAACGCAGTCAACAAGTATAAGAACATCAGGATTTAAGGAATTTATTTTCCCAATATAGTTTTCAATACTAACCTCGACAGTTAACTTTTGAGTTGATTCAGATTCCCTTATGTTTTTGCTTATAAAAACTCCAATGCCATCATCACTTTTTAAAACATTTCCAATCCCTACAAAGAGTTTTTTTTTACTGGTTTGTTGTATTAAACTAGTTAAGTTTTCAATCACTCAAAAGTATATTTAATTAATACTTCTCTCAAGCAGTTTGGACAAAGAATATTAAACATATCCTTTCTTTTTAGTCCATCTTTAATATCTGATTCAGCATCCGATTTAGATGCTAATCGAAGTTTTTCATTTAATACGTTCAAATTCTGGATTGAAGCAAATGCTTTTGGTCCCAGCTTTTTATGCATGTACTGAAGATGATCTTTAGTTGTTATAACTGCACTACAATTTTTACAAATAATTAATTCTCGTTCTTGGTATTCAACAGCTTGACTACGGTCAAAGTTTGCTATATCAAAGATCTTATCAGAAAGTTTTACTCCTTTTTGAGTTATACAATGTTCTTGACATTGCCCACAAAATATGCATTTACCGTAGTCGCGCTTTATGGTTCTAAAACCTTTTACTTTATCATCTTCATAAGTAATTGCTAGTGGTGGACACACGTTTGCACAAGTTTCACATCCTACACAATTTTTCTCGTCAACCTCAGGTTTACCTCTAAAATTCTCAAATGGAATGTGTGGTTCCTTGGGAAACTTGGTTGTATAAGCTGGTGTAAATAATGACACCAAAGCTTCTTTTACTTCTCTTATTTTAGGATATTTCACAATTACTTTATTTTAAACGCCTGCCAGCTGGCAGACAGGTTCAACTGTTAACTTTTAGTGACGTCTTTATAGTCGTCTTTAACACTTTTATCACCTAATTTTACTCCAAATATATAAGAACCTTTAACCAACGCATGAGCGGCAACTGTAGCGCTAAAGAATAATAACGGAATTGCTATAATTGCTTTAACACCAGGTTCAGTAAATCCGAAATGAAATAGAACCCCGATTAAAATACTACAAGTACCGAGTGTTACACACTTAGTTGCCGATTGTAAACGGTTGTATACATCGGGTAGTCGCATTAATCCAATACACCCAAAAAAGTTAAAAAGTATTCCTATACAAATGAATATGAATCCTATTATTTCCATGTTATTCGTTGAGTTTTTTACCGCTTAAATATTTAGCTAAAGTTAAAGTGCCAATAAAACTTAATATGATCCATGCAATTCCAATATCAAGAATATAAGATCTATTGGTAGTGATGGATAAAATAGCGCATATTCCTACAACAAGAATCCCAAAAATATCAATACCAACCATCCTATCAGCTATTGATGGACCCCTAATAATTCTGTAAAGGCAAAATGCGCATAATGCAATTTGCACATAAAGTAATATGTTCAAATAATCTATCATTCGAATATCTTTTTAATATATTTTTCAAATCTACCTGATATTTTCTGGCTATATTTTTCTGGATCTTCTGAACTTACATAAATCCAGTGAACATAAATTTCATCATTAACTATATCTACCGTTATTGTTCCTGGTGTCATTGTTATTGAGTTAGCCAGAATTGTTTTAGCTATATTCGTTTTTAAACCAAGCTTTACTTTTACTATTCCAGGTTTAATAGGCATGGCAGGATGTAAAACTAGATAAGCAACATAGAAGTTTGCTTTAATACATTCCCATGTAAAAATAAGCAGATATATAATTAACCAGAAATAACGCTGTGGTTGCAAAAATGGAATAACATCTTTAATAAAATATTTTCCAAATATTAATGCGGTGATTAAAGAGGCTACCAATCCAACAATAATATTTGAAACAGTTAAATTAAAGGTTAATAACAACCAGAATATAAACGCTAATATAAATAATGCAATATATCTCATATTAATATTTTATTACCAGGTTAATATATTCATCTACATTTATTAATGAGTTTACTGCTTGGTCTAATATTACTTCACGAATGCTTGGTATTGCTAATAAACTTAATCCAAGACACAAAATAACCAAAACAATCATTGAGAAACTCATTACAAAAGGTACTTCTTTGATGTCCTTATAGTTTTTATTTTCTCCGTAGAATACAGATTTCTGATATTTCAAGAAATATGCAAGGGTAATTATACTAACAACAATTGCCAGTGCTGCTAATAAATAGAATTTGCCCTGTACCGCAGCAATTATTATAATTAGCTTACTAAAGAATCCATTGAATGGAGGGATTCCTGAAATTGACATTGAAGCACCCAACGATGTTGTTGATGTAATTGGCATATTTTCTGATAATCCTCCCAACTGATTCATGTCTCGCGTATTTGTCCTATATTCAATTGCCCCGGCACCAAGGAATAGTAATCCTTTAAATACTGCGTGATTTACCATATGGTATAAACTACCAGCAATCGCTAGTATAGCTATACTTTCTTTACCTCCTTTTGCAATTACCATCATTCCTACTCCAAAACCAAGCATAATATACCCTATCTGACTGATACTTGAGTAGGCTAGAAGTCGTTTTATATCCCACTGATTAATTGCTAATAATGAACCAATTACCATTGAAAGTGTACCTAGAACTGTAATAACAACACCAATTTCATAATTAATTATAAACATATTAAAGAACAAGCGAATTAAAACATAAACACCAATAGCCTTAATTAAAACACCAGAAAGCATAGCTGAAACTGGAGATGGTGCTGATGAGTGAGCATCGGGTAACCAAGCATGGAAAGGAATAATTGCAGCTTTTAATCCAAAACCTGTAATTAACATTATTTGTGTAAATTTCAAAAATACTGAACTTTCATTTGTTTTAAGAATATCAGAAATATCAGCAATATTTAAAGTTTTTGTTTGCCAGTATAATAATGCTATACTGAATAAAATCAAGAAAGAAGCAATATTACCAAGAACCTGATATTTAAATGATGCTTCAAGTTCATTTTTGCCAACGCCAAATGCAACTAAAGCATATGATGCTATTACTGAAATTTCTAGAAAAACAAATAAGTTAAAAATATCTCCGCTTAAAACTACACCATTCATACCTGCAATCATCAAGCAGAAAAGTGCATAGAAGTTATTTTCTGAAGTATACTTACTTATATATGAAATTGCATAAAAGGAAACTAAGCATCCAATAACACTAATAATACATATTACCAATTTACTAAATCCGTCGAGCACCAAATAAATTCCTATAGGAATCTCATTAACAGGTTGCCATCCTCCGACAATGTAGCTTTCCTGATGACTACTAAGCAATAGTGAAATACTCAAAAAACTAAGTACAAGCATTATTACTGGAGTAAAGGTTTTAGCAAAAATGTTTGTTATCTTTCCTATTATCGGAATGATAAAAGCTGTTGCTAGCGGTATTATTATTAATAAAGGAATCAATGAATTCATCTCTTATCCTTTTAAGTTTTTTATTTCTCTAATATCAAAGGTTTTGTATTTACGATACAATCTAATTGCAATAGCCATAAGCATTGCTGTTGTTGCTAAACCAATAACAATAGCGGTTAATACCATTGCTTGAGGTAAAGGATCAACATAGGTTGGATTTATTTCTTGTCCAGTAATTATAGGCGCAATTCCACCATTAATGTATCCAATTAACACCAAAAAAATGAAAATACTGAATTCCATAATTGAGAGTGAAATCACAATTTTTACGAGGTTTCGTCTGGTAATTAAACCGTATAAACCTACAAGAAACAATATGAAACATAAAATATATACTATCATTCTTCTATCTCTTCTTTATAGATTATTAATGCCAGAAATATGGTTAAAAGAGCAGCTGCTACCTCCATTCCAATAAAAATATTATATAATGGTATAACACCCGCACTTATTAATTCTCCTATTTCACCTGTTGGTAAATAGTTACTGAAAAATACTTTGATTCCAAAAAAGAGTCCCCCAATTGCTAACATCAATGCTATAAGAATAGCAATACTTTCAGAAATTGACGATTCGGTTTCTTCTTTTTTAAGCTTAATTGTATCAGATCCGTGTGCTAATATAGCTAGTATATAAGAGCCAGCAATTAAAGCACCACCAGCGAATCCACCACCAGGTGTAAGATGTCCATGAACTATGATATAAATTCCATAAAGGAATATTATTCCAGCAATGAGTTGAGCAACTTTTTTTACTATAAGCGACATTCCTTTCATGGTTCTACTTTTTACCTTTAATTCTTAAAATTGTTAATACACCAATAGCTGCAGTAAATAAGATGGTAGCTTCACCCAATGTATCATATCCTCTAAAATCGAATAAAATACCAGTAACGAGATTTGCACTACCAGTTTTTGCAGCGGTTTCACCAACGTATGCACTTGCCATTCGTAATGAATGTTGACCGAATGGATTTAGCATATCTGTTGCTTGAATAAAGATGAATATTAAGACAACAATGAAAATCAATGCAAGTGATATATTAATTATTTGTTGGCGGTCAATTTTTACTTTTAATTCTTCTCGAGTACTATCAAGTACTACTGCCACCATAATTATTAGAGTAATTGTTTCAACAACGATTTGAACAATAGCTAAATCGGGAGCTTGAAGAAGTAAAAAACATATTACCAGACTATATCCTACAATTCCGGCAGCAATAACTGCAGAAAGCAAGTCTTTAGCATGTATAGCAAATATTGCTCCTATGATCATGAATCCTAATAATATAGATAGTGTTAATTCCATGCTATTTTAAATTAAAATAAGTAACATAATAATTAATCCCGCAAAAACCCAAATGGCATAATTAGGTAATACTCCAGTATGCGCCCCTTGCAATCCTTTGCTAAACCAATGAATTATTTTCCTTGAAATATCGTATATATCAAACCAACGTTTTTCTGCTTTTTGGTAGATTCCTTTTAAGATTCCAAAATTCTTGATGGTATCATAAAACTCAGTAGTTTCAAATCTTGATTCTTCTTGCATCCTTTCACCACCACCAACAAAACTATCTTCAGTTCTGAAGTTTTTAATATTACCAATAAAATAAATAATGATACCTAGCAATATTGAAACTATAATCAGTGCTGAAACAGTGGAAGATTGCCACACACCTATAAAGCTGAACTCTCCGGTTATTGGCATAAATAACTTTGGAACAATATATTTAGGTGCAAAAACACCAAAACCAATACAGAATAAAGCTAGAATTACAAGAGGAAACCACATTAAAAATGGAACTTCTTTAATTCCTTTAAATTCAGCTTTTTGTTTTCCTAAGAAAGTACCACCAATAAATTTAATAAAGCTAGCTAGTGTTAATGCCGAGCCAAGAATAGCTAAGCCTAACCAAATAATCCAAAGTTGGTTTGCCACTCCAACACCATTACCGAAGTCAATAATTCCTTGATAAATCATCCATTTCGAGGCAAATCCATTAAATGGAGGGATACCAGAAATAGATAAAGCAAAAACAAGTGCACAGATGAATGTAATTGGCATTGCTTTAGATAGTCCTCCAACTTCATCAATATTATGCTTTCCAGTTCTATGTTCTACACTTCCAGCGGATAGTAATAAACCACTTTTGTAAAGAGCATGATTTACCATATGAAATAGTCCGGCAGCAACACCAATCATGGTACCTAACCCTAATCCAACAACCATGTATCCAACCTGTGAAACAGCATGGAAACCTAATAATCTTTTGTAGTTATGCTGTACCAGAGCCATCATTACTGCAGTGATTATTGTAATTACACCAATACTTAGAATAATTAAGGTAAGCCACTGATTTGGTATAAATAGGTTATTACAAATTCTGAACATTAAATAAATACCCAGTAATTTATCCAAAGATGCGGGCAGATAAGCTGATGATGACGCAGGTGCATCTTTGGCATAATCAGGAATCCAGGAATGAAATGGAAAAGCACCGGCTTTTGTAAAACTTCCAATTAATAGAGCAAGAAAAGCAGTAACGATTAAAGGATCATTCGTATTTAAGTTTATTTCGCTCATGGTAAGTGTATTGGTAACTTTCCATAAGATAATAATACCTAGAATCATTATCCCGTCAGATGCTCCAACAATTACTAATGTTTTTTTAGCAGTAGCTGACGATTCTTCATCATGTCCTTTTATAAGTTTGTATAACGTTAATCCAAGTGCACCCCAAAAAACAAGTAATAATAGCAAATTATCAGCCAATGCAGTACCGGTGGATAATCCTAAGGTGATAAGGAAATATGAATAATAATTGAAAACCTTTTTCTCTTTGCTGATGTAAATTATTGAATATAAAATGATAAGAACCGCAAATATACTTACGAATAAAACGATCAGCTGACTTAAATGATCGATGTTGAATGTTATATATTTAGCAGTATCATTTATAGATTCAGAGATTAATTCAGAATTGCTAAAGAAATTAAAATCTTTCAGACTGAATAAACCTATTTGTCCTTTGAATACCAATATTGATAAGTATAAAGTATACAATGAAACGATACTTGCAATAATTCCCTTAATAGTTCTTAGCTTTTCTGGGATGATAAATAAAAGTATTCCTACAATTATTGGTATAACTATTATGTTTGTTATTTCATTCATATCGAACCTTTAATGTTGATTCTTAATATTTTGCGTTTTTTTAGCTGATAAAGCTATTAGTTCGTTTCCATTTAGAATTCTTTCTCCAGTTTTATGATCATATGCAACTGCCATTCGCTCAGTACAACAGTAACAAGGATCAACTGCAGCCAAAGAAATCGTTGCATCCGAAATGGTTTGTCCAACACAAGATTTCTTAAAGGTTGCTATATTAGTATAACTTGGAGCACGTATTTTATGTCTTGCTGGTGAGTTAGAACCATCGGTTAAAACATAATGGAAAACTTCACCTCTTGGGGCTTCGGCATGACCTGTTCCCCATCCAGCACCAACATCTTTTACTTTAACATCAATTTCTCCTTCTTTTTCCTTTTTTAATCCTTCAAGACATTGTTCTATAATTGAGATTGATTCATACATTTCAAGTAAGCGAACTTCAGCTTTTGCAAATACATCGCCCTTTTCTGCCGTAATTACTTTCCAGTTTACTAATGGATATGCTGCATATGGATCATCTTTTCTTACGTCTATTGCAACGCCTGAAGCACGTGCAGTTGGTCCTACAGCAGCATAATCAATTATATCTTGTTTGGTTAAAATACCAACACCTTTGGTACGAGCATGAATGACAGGATCGTCCATTACTGCACCTACAAGCATGTCAGTTTTCCTTTTAACTAAATCGAGAACTTTAACTATTTCTGATATTTTATTATTTTCAATATCTCTACGAACACCACCAATTTTGAACATGGCGTAACTGTTTCGGTTTCCTGAAATCATTTCGAATAAATCAAGAACAGGCTCGCGATATTTCCATGCCCACATAAATACAGTATTATAACCTAAGAAATGTCCAGCAAGCCCAACCCACAATAAATGACTATGAACTCGTTCCAGTTCAGCAATGATTGTTCTAATATATTTTGCACGGTTAGTAATTTCAATATTTCCAGCTTCTTCAATCGCATTTGCGAAAGCAAAAGGATGCGAAGTAGAACAAATACCACAAATTCTTTCAACCAAAAAGAATGATTGATCAAATGTTTTTTTCTCGCTCAATTGCTCAATGCCACGATGGTTATAACCTGTTTCCCATTTAATGTCCTTTACGATTTCACCTTCGCAATACAACTTAAATAGTTCAGGTTCTTCCTGAAGCGGATGATAAGGTCCAATTGGTATGAGTGTCTTTTTAACCATTGTTTTATTTCTCAGTTCTATTTAAATTCTCGTCTGTATGGATAAACTCCTTCTGCCCAGTTTCCATCCGAAATTAATTTTTCTGGTTCAGGATGATTTAAAAATACAATGCCGTATAATTCATGCATTTCACGTTCAATCCAGTTTGTTGCTGAAAACATATTTGATAATGATTCAATTTCTGGTTTTTTAACTGGAAGAATAACATGTATGTTAGCTATTAATCCAATGTTGTCTTTGCTAAAATGATATAAAATCTCAAATCCTTTTTTAGTATGATTTGCTGTAGCAATAATAAATCTTAACTCAAGATCTTTATGCACAAGTTCTGCAACTTTTAAAAGAGATTCAGGTTTAATTGTAATCGTAGCCCTTATTTCTGATTTTTTGAAAATGTCAACTACATCAGAACTAAACTTATCTTTAATATTTTTTAAGATTTCATCAGTATTCATATCGAATCTCTTTACTTATTTAAAAGTTTAACAACACCTGCTAAAATAGCTTCAGGTTTAGGTGGACATCCTGGGATATAAGCATCCACAGGAATAATTTTATCAACTGGTCCAGCGAATGTATTTCCCTCAGCAAATATTCCACCTGTACATCCACAAGCACCAATGGCCACAACAATAATTGGTTTTGGAGCTTGTTCGTATATTTCTAACAATCTGCTCTTATCTCTCTGATTTATTGATCCATTAACAAGCAGAACATCAGCATGCCTTATACTACCAACTAGTAACATTCCAAATCGTTCAACATCATATCGTGGAGTTAAACAGTCGAGTATTTCAATATCGCAGTTGTTACATGAAGCTCCACCGAAATGGAACAACCACAAAGATTTTTTAAAACAGAATTCTTTAAATCCCACGTTTTTTAGTTTTTAATATCCAAAATATGATAGCACTATTGCTATTATTGCTAATAAGTTCATCCATACAAGGAAATACCTTATAGCTTGATGAATTTTTACTCTAGGATTTGTATTCCTTATAAGAGTAAGCAATAGAACTACAAATAATATTTTAAGAATTGACCAGAGAATATTAATTCCCTCGAAATTAAGTCCTCCCCAAAGCAATCCTATCAAGAAAGCTGGGAGTATGAAAAACATTATGTATTTTGCCAATTTTATCATTGCATATGGAGTTCCTGAGTATTCAATCATTATACCATCAGCAATTTCTGTTTCAGCTTCAGGCATATCGAAAGGTACCAAAGCAAGTTTAGCTTGTATGCAAAAAATAAGTACTATAAATAGTATAATACCAGATATGCTTCCTGCAAAAGCTCCATTTAATGATTGTAATGAAATTATTTCATTGAAACTAATAGTCATTCCTGCCTTTTGAATTATACCAGCAAGAACTAATAAAAATGTTAGTTCGTAACTTAAGATAAGTTTCATTTCTCGTGATCCACCTAGAGCAGCTATAGGATTACCGGATGCTAACGCACCAATAATATAAGTTAACGAAGGGATAGTTAACAAATAGAATATAACAATTAAATCACCTTTGAATCCTGTATCTATTCCTAATAATGGCAACAATATAAATACTGCGGCTATTGATGCTCCAAATACGGCAAAAATAGGTGCTACGAGGAAAACTCCTTTAGATCCATGTTTAGGTAAAATGGTTTCTTTAACCAATAATAATTTAAAGAAATCATAAAATGGCTGAAATAAAGGAGGCCCTTTTCTAAATTGCACCCAAGCAGTTATTTTTCTATCATACCATGATAAAAATGCTCCAACCACCGCTGCAAAGAGTAGTCCAGGGAATATCAAAAAATAAAATAGTTGTTCTGCCATAATTCAATTACTGTTTATCAGTATGCCAAATATTTTCTTTAACTAAAATTCTGTCATTTAATTTATAGATGTTTTCTTCAGGATTTTCATCCATTTCGACCAGTGTTACTGATCCAATCGGACAAGCTTTTATAAATTCATTAACTTCATGTTCGTCTGATAAATCAAAGTACAGATCTTTTTTTCTATGGTGATCAAAAAAATCCGTCATCATGGTTCCAAAAGGGCAAATCGTAACACATGATTTGCATGAAATACATAAATTAGTGTATCTGTGAATTAATCCATCCATATCTTTTTCAAGAGCTTCGGCTGGACAAACATGAATACATGGAGCATCTTCACATCTGCGACATGTGAATTGAAATACAGCTAATTCCCGAATGCTTTTTAAGCCATTCATATTTGGTGGAATACTAAAGAAACCTTCAGGAGGTGTTGTGTCGCAACTTTTATCGCCACACTCTCTGAATTTACTTAAATCTATGAGTATCTTTTTATCCATATCTTAACTCCAGATATCAGGTTGATCTTTTATTTCATCGTAAGTAAATACAGGTCCTTCTTTACATACGAAATATTTACCCATCATACAGTGTCCGCATTTTCCAAGTCCACAAGACATATTTTTTTCCATTGATAAATAAATGTCTTGTTCAGGATATCCCATTTCAAGTAGTTTGTAAGTTCCAAACTTCATCATTATAGGAGGACCACAACAAACTGCAATTGAGTTTTTAATGTCTATTTTTACTTTATCGAGTAAAACAGTAGCAACACCAACAGATTCCGTCCATGTTTCGTCAGGTATATCTACTGTTCTTAATACTTCGAACTTAGGTGTATTTCTTAACTGATCAACGTATGGTCTGTAGATACATTCATCAGGAGTTTTAGAACCATAGCACAATGTTACTTTTCGTAAATTGTCAGAAATAGCAGCAAGATTATAAAGAAGTGAACGTATTGGAGCAAATCCACATCCGCCACCTAAAATCAATACTTCTTTATCGTGAAACTTTTCAATCGGATAGCCACGGCCGAATGGTCCGCGAATACCTAGTGTTTCACCAGCTTTCATGTTATGAAGGTACTCGGTTACGTATCCTGTTTTCATTACAGTAACTTCAATACGTTTAGTTTCAAGTGGAGATGAAGATGGTGTAAAAGGTGCTTCACCAATTCCATCAACCGTTAACTCGATAAACTCACCAGTTTTAAAAGAGAAATTCTCTTCGGGTTCCATTATAAAAGTTTTAATTGTTGGAGATTCTGTTATAACCTCTAACAGTTTTGCTTTTATTGGTTTGTATATGTTCGTTTTGTCTGACATTATATTAGTTAGATAATTCTCTAAATATTTCGTTCTTATTAATTTTACCTATACAAGCTTCAATGCATCTACCGCAACCAGTACATACTAAAGATTTGAATTTTTCTGGTTTCCATACGTATTTGCAGAAATACCTGTTTTTGAATTTTTTTGGTAACTCACCTAAAGCATCTTCTCCTCCTGCTACTCTTTCGAATCCAGGATACTGGCATGCATCAAGTTGTCTTACTTTTTCAAAGTTAGGTTTGTCAATAAGCAAAAAGCATGTACATGTAGGGCAAATAGTTGCACAGGCACCACATGAAACGCAAGTTGATGAATATTTATTCCATGTTTCATCTTTTGCTTTATTAACAATGGTTCCTGTTTTTTTATAATCTGGTAATCCTGTATTATCTGCAATAATCTGGTTCTCAATTTTATTCTGCTTCAGTTCAATATCTTTTATTTCAGATTCAGGTGAATTTGAAACACTTGCGTAATTTTTAAGTGCTGTAATAAATTCTTCTCCCTTTTCAGAAAGCACCAATAAATGCATCTTTTGATCTACTTTTGATAAAGATATATCAGCAATTTCATTAGAAAATGGTTGAATACCATATGACATACAATGACAGTGTTCTTGAGTTTCAAAACACGAAGCTGAAATTAAAATGGTATTGTCTCTTTTTTCTTTATAAGCTGTATCAATATAATCTTTATCTAAATAAATTTCATCCAATATCTTTAATCCCTGAATATCACAATTAGGTGTTCCAATAATTACTTTTTTCTTGTCTGATTTAGTATCTGATGTCAAGTTTTCTTTAATCGGTAAAAAGAAAGTTTTTAATGGAGTTGTGGGTTTCGGAATATTATAAATTATCTCAGAAACATTTTCAGAATTAATTAACTCATAGTCTATTGAGTCGTCAGTTTTAGTAGGAGCAAAAATTAAATAATTAGTCAATAGTTGATCTATTGCACTATTCCAGTCTGAATTTAATAAGGAATAATAATTTTTCATATCTGTGATCTCGTTCACATATAAATTTATAATTGTAAAAATTCATTTGTCAAGTGTTTTTCGTAAAACATGCTGTAGAACATGTCGCGAAATTGCTTAAAAAAATGATAATAAGCAAACTAAACAAATAATTTTATTTTTAAAAAAACTTACATAACTTGCAAAAAGTATTAAATAAATTTTTTTTAATGTGAAACAAGTCACAAAACATGTAATTAGGAATGATTTAAAAAGATTGTTTACTTATCGTTTGTGTTTAATAGGATTTAAACGAAAAGGATTTGAACGTATTTATTCGTATAACCTTGGTGAGGAGGCTGGAGTTACCGCAGAACAAGTAAGAAAAGACTTCTCTGTTTTTAAAATTAAAGGAAATAAAAAAAGTGGATATAAAATTGATGATTTACTTCATGCAATTGAAGAAATATTTAGACACCAACATAATCAACATGTTGTATTGGTAGGAATGGGGAATATTGGTAGAGCTTTGGTTCAATATAAAAGGTTTATACTCCGAAAAATGATAATTGTAGCTTCTTTTGATATTGATCCATCAAAGCAATCAAAACGATTTGGAATTCCGGTATTGCCAATGGATATGCTCAGTGAGATTATTAAGAAATTTCATGTGAAGGTAGCAATATTGGCTGTTCCTGATATTTCGGCGCAGGATACTGTAGATAAGTTGATTGACAATGGAATTGTGGGAATTTTAAATTTCGCACCGTTAATACTAAAAGTACCAGATAATGTGATTGTAAGTAATATTAATATCTGTGATGAGCTTGAAAGCGTAATTTATTATACAGAAAAAGTTATTTAATAATTTATAAGTTAAAGCTATTAAAAAATCGGTTTCAATATCAGTTGAGGGTCTTGTCCAAGGAGTTGGATTTCGTCCTTTTATATATCGATTAGCAAATAAATACAATTTAAATGGTAATGTTGCTAATCGAACTGATGGTGTTATTGTTAACGTTAAAGGTGAGGAATTAGATATAAATTGCTTTATGGATGATATTATAAAACTTGCTCCTCCTGCAGCTTCGATAAAAAATATCAGTTCAATAATTATTGATGAAATAAACTCTATAGACTTTACAATACTCCCCAGTGAATCATTAGATAATTTAATAACAGAAATAAGCCCAGATATTGCTGTTTGTGAGGACTGTTTGAATGATTTTAAAAATCAAAAACATCGATTCAACTAAAGTAGATTTTGAGAGAACATGAACTGGAAATCCATAATCATTAATT
>JBHOSR010000017.1:0-35856 GCA_042584405.1 Bacteroidota bacterium | reverse complement strand
GATCCTACAATTGAAGTTGAATATTCTAAGGAACTTAAACAAATAATTATTTCGGGACAAGGAGAATACCATTTAAACAATATCGTTAAATGGCATTTAGATAATATTTATAAAATTGAAACTGAATTTTATGCTCCAAAGATCCCTTACAGAGAAACCATAACAAAGATTGCCGGAGCTAATTATCGTCACAAAAAGCAATCTGGTGGATCGGGACAGTTTGGTGAAGTTCATATGGTTATTGAACCTTTTAAGGAAGATATGCCAGATCCTACTTTTTACAAGGTAGAAGGTAAGGAATTTAAAGTTTCTGTAAGAAATAAAGAAGAACATGCGTTACCTTGGGGTGGTAAACTGGTATATTACAACTGTATTGTTGGTGGAGCTATTGATGCCAGATTCCTTCCTGCTATTTTAAAAGGTATCATGGAAAAAATGGAAGAAGGTCCATTAACCGGATCATATGCTCGTGATATTAGAGTAGCAGTTTACGATGGGAAGATGCACCCTGTTGACTCAAATGAAATCTCATTTAAACTAGCAGGACGTAATGCTTTTAGAGCAGCGTTTAAAGAAGCTGGACCAAAGATTATGGAACCAATTTATGACGTTGAAGTACTTGTGCCTTCTGATAGGATGGGTGATGTAATGAGCGACTTACAGGGTAGAAGAGCTATGATTGAAGGAATGAATAGTGATAAAGGATTTGAAAAACTAAATGCTAAAGTACCATTGGCTGAGTTAAATAAATACTCAACGGCGTTAAGTTCATTAACTGGAGGTAGAGCTACATATACTATGAAGTTTTCTAAATACGAACAAGTTCCTATGGAAGTTCAAGAAAAATTAATAAAGACTTTCGAACAGGAAGAAGAAGAAGATTAGATTATTACATTTCTATAAATAATAAGAAAGCTTGATCAAATTGATCAAGCTTTCTTATTTCTATATTAAATATAAGGTATAACTATCGAAATAATCTTATTATTCCAAATTTAGGTTTACTATCTCCAGATTCTTGTCCTCCCTCTTGAGAATCCTGACTGTTTGATGTACTTTTAAAATTATTATTATTGTAATCTACATTATCCCAACCTGTAACTTCAACAACAAAAAAGTAATTTCCTGCAGGTGCTTCTCTGTTACTATCTCTAACTTTACCATCCCAACCTTCCCAATCACGAATATCACCCTCATATTCATGAACAACTTGGCCTACTCTATTAAATAAAGTTATTTTAAATGATTTTATAGACTGGTAATTTTCTTCTGGCACAAAAAATACATCATTTACATTATCATTGTTAGGAGTAAATACATTTGGAAATTCAATTTTTGAAGGCTCCAACTTAATTTTAAAAAATATTGAGTCTTTGCAACCATCGTTACTTGTACTATACATTCTCATAATATATGTTTTCCCAGAGTCAGCAACTGTGGTACGATACAAATGCTCAGGTTCATCAAGAAAATTTGAGGTTTCTTCAAAATCCACATCATCATTCCATAAAGTATCACCAAAAAACCAATAATAATCTTGTCCGTTTAATGATTCGTTAGTAAACCTCACAATTAGTGGTGCTGGTTCAGCTATTTCGTTATCACTACTCCCACTTCCTATTATTTCTTCAGTTTTATCGTTTATGGTTGTCCATGAAAAATTAGCATCTGTTTCAATTGCTGTATATTCTATGTCATCCTCAGCAGTGCAACCAAATCTGTCAGTAACGGTTACAGAAAAAGTAGTGTTTTCGGTTGGAAGTTCTGAATCATTATCAGTTGCATCCTCTCCAATACTAGTAAAAGGGCCATCAAAACTTCTAAAACTATCTATATCAGGATCAGCTGTCCAAATATACTCACTCATCTGATTTTGCAATGTAGTTGATGTTCCAGAAATTGTATCGTAGTAAACTAAAGGTGTGTTAATATATTGTGATGTATGATAGTAAGGATCAGTAAGTAAAGCAAGATAATCACAATCATTTTCGTCATGGAACTGAATTTCAATAGATAATTCATTGTTATTATAAACCCATGCAACATATTCTTGTTTTTGACTTCCCTTTGTAAGAATTACTTTGTAACCACCATTATTTAAATTAGATATAGTTGAATTGGTGGAATCATTGCTAATTGTGAAACCGGAAAGTATATCAGTGAAACGGTTAGTAACATCATTAAATTTATACCACTCAAAATCGAATCCTCCTACTTGCGTTGAATCATTTGCAGTTAACTCCCCAGCATCTGTAATATCGGTGCAAAAAACGAAAACAAGATCACTATCTGAATATTCTGTTGCTTCAGAAAAATCAGCAATAGCAGAAATTTGGCTAAATCCATTCAGGTAAAAAATAGATATCAATAAAGTAAGCAATAGTTTCAAATTCATTCCTCAGTCAATTTCACTAATGTTAATGAAAACTACAATAATAACAATTATCATTAAATAAAATTGTATGGCTTATATGTTTTTTAAATGTTTAAAGTAAAATTAGCTTGTAGTAAATTTTGATATATTACTTTTTTTCAAAATGTGTATAAATACTTTAAATCAATCTTGGTTCAAGAAATAATAGAACATATTTTTACAAACTAAAATTTTAAGAACTGATAATGAACTAATAATTGTGTACGACTATTTAAAAGATTTAAACGAAGCCCAAAAAAAAGCAGTTTTAAATTATGATGGAGCTTCGTTGGTTATTGCAGGAGCAGGTTCAGGAAAAACCAGAGTATTAACATATAGAATTGCACATTTACTTGCTAATGGAATTCCCGCACATAAAATATTAGCTCTAACTTTTACCAATAAGGCTGCTGCTGAAATGAAGTCGCGAATTGCCAAAATGGTTGGCAGTGAAACTGCCCGCTTTTTATGGATGGGGACTTTTCATTCTACTTTCGCCAAAATACTAAGAATAGAAGCAGAACATCTTGGATATAGTTCCAATTATACAATTTATGATACAATTGATTCTAAAAATCTTGTTAAAAAGATAATTAAAGAATTAGGTTTAGATGATAAAACGTATAAGCCAAACGAAATTTATGGTAGAATTTCAAGTGCTAAGAATAATTTATTAACTGCCCAAGGGTATCGTAATAATCAACAAATAATTACGCAAGATCAAAAAAGTAATCGTTCACGAATGGCTGAGATTTACATGATCTATGCTAATCGTTGCAAAAAAGCAGATGCAATGGATTTTGATGATTTACTATTAAATACAAATATTTTATTTAGAGATTTTTCCGATGTTCTTGAAAAATATCAAGATAAGTTTAAATATATATTAGTTGATGAGTATCAGGATACAAATTTTGCTCAGTATCTGATTATAAATAAACTTAGTGCAAAAAATAAGAATATTTGTGTTGTAGGTGATGATGCTCAAAGTATTTATGCTTTTCGTGGTGCTAAAATTGAGAACATCCTTAATTTCAAAAATGATTATCCAGGATATGAACTATATAAATTAGAACAAAACTATCGCTCCACAAAAACAATAGTAGAGGCTGCAAATAGCTTGATTAAGAAAAATAAAGGACAAATTCCTAAAAATCTATATTCAAAAAATGAAGACGGAGAAAAAATTAAAGTTCTTGAAACTGAAACCGACAAAGACGAAGCTTATAGTGTAGCTCGTGTAATTCAAGATGTTGCAGTTGAGCGAGGATATGAATATAAAGATTTTGCAATACTGTACAGAACAAATGCTCAATCTAGAAGTTTTGAAGAAGCATTACGTCGATTTGGTATACCTTACAAAATATATGGGAGTATTTCATTTTATCAACGAAAAGAAATAAAAGATGTATTGGCTTATTTCCGTTTATCTGTAAATCTGAAAGATGATGAAGCTCTTTTACGGATAATAAACTATCCTGCCCGAGGTATTGGTCAAACAACTTTATCAAAAATTGAAAGTTATGCTAATTCGCAGAATAAGAATGTTTGGGAAGTATTATCTGAAATAAATAAAATACAGATTGGCTTAAACGCAGGTACTATAGTAAAAATTGTAAAATTCAGATCCTTAATTGAAGGTTTCTCGGAAGACATCAAAAGCTTAGATGCATATGATGCAGCAATGGAAATGGCTAAGGAGTCTGGTATTTTGAAAGATCTTCATAATCCCGAATCACACGAAGAGCAAACAAAATACGAGAATGTTGAAGAACTTTTAAATGGGATTAAAGAATTTGTAGATGATAATAATGATCCTGATTTTTTTCCTTCGTTAGATAAATTCATGGAAAACATAGCTTTATTAACGAATCAGGATACTGAAAAAGATGAAGATTTTAATAAGGTTACTATTATGACCATTCATTCTGCTAAAGGTCTTGAGTTTAAACATGTTTTTTTAGCAGGTTTAGAAGAAGATCTCTTCCCTTCGCCTATGTCGTCAGGTACACAAAAAGAATTAGAAGAAGAACGTCGTTTATTTTATGTTGCGTTAACAAGAGCTGAGGAATCAGCAATGATCACTTTTGCTAAAGAAAGATATAAATGGGGTGTGCCAACAAGTTGTCGACCAAGCAGATTTATTAAAGAAGTAGATGAACAATTCCTTGAATTACCCGAATCATTTTATGAAAAACCAATATCCTTTACAAATAATATTTTTGAGGATTCTTCAAAACCACGCTTTGAAAAAAGAAAGCCTGGAATAAATTCAACTGTGCCACTTGTAAATAAAAAGTTAGTTAAACTTAGCGAAGCTAGTAAGAAGATAGTACAATCAGACCAAGCATTTACTCCGGATGATCCTTCATTAATAAAAGTAGGAATGATTATTCGTCATGCTAAATTTGGTTTAGGAGAAATATTGATAATTGAAGGATCAGAACCAAATAAAAAGGCAAAAGTTAATTTCGAAGTTGTTGGCGAAAAACAGCTATTATTAAAATTTGCCAAACTACAAATTGTATCGGAATAAATATTTTATAAATCTTTGATTGCTAAATCAAAATAGTCTATTTTTGCACTAAATCATTACAAATATTATGGAATATAATACAAGCAGGGAAAAACTCGTATTACCCGAATACGGAAGAAATATCCAAAAGATGGTAGAGCTTACCAAAGCAGAACCGGATACTGAAAAAAGAAATAAAATGGCTCAAGCAATAATCGCCATTATGGGTAATATGAATCCACACCTTAGAGATATTGCTGATTTCAAACACAAACTTTGGGACCATTTGGCAATAATTGCCGATTTTGATCTTGATATTGAATCACCTTATGATCCCCCAGAAATAGAAACTCTAAAGGAAAAACCAGAAATTGTACCTTATAAAACAAAGGTTACTAAATTCAAACACTACGGTCAAACCATAGAAAAAATGGTTCAGGTTGCAGTAGATATGGAAGACGGAGAATTAAAAGAAATCCTGATACAGCTTATTGCTAATCATATGAAAAAAAGCTATTTAACATGGAACAAAGAAGCTGTTGCTGATGAACAGATTTTTAAGGATTTAAAAATTATTTCTGGTGGTAAAATTGATTTAAATACAGAAGAAACTACTTTAACTGAAACACGAGATATTTTAGCAAAGAATAAGCGTAGGAGGATTCAGAGAAAGAAATAAATACCAAACTAAAACCAAAAGTCTATGAGTTCGTTTGTTATTAAGGGTGGTAAAAAGCTTAAAGGTGATATTTATCCCCAGGGAGCAAAAAATGAAGCATTACAAATTCTTAGTGCTGTGTTGTTAACTCCAGAAAAAGTAGTAATAAATAACATTCCAAATATCAGAGATGTAAATAAACTGATTGATCTTTTGGAAAGTATCGGTGTTAAAGTCGAGAAGCTAAAAGACGCTTCATATTCATTCACAGCCGACAATATAAACTTTGATTATTTTCAATCGGAAGAATATAGAGAAAAATCAACCAGTCTTCGCGGATCTATAATGATGATCGGCCCACTTTTGGCGCGATTTGGAAAAGGGTATATTCCAAAACCAGGTGGTGACAAAATTGGACGAAGAAGAGTAGACACCCATTTTATAGGATTTGAAAGACTAGGTGCTAAATTTGAATTTAGTCATAAAGACAATTCATATAACGTAAAAGGTAAAAAGCTTAAAGGAACAACTATGTTGCTCGACGAAGCTTCAGTTACCGGTACTGCAAACATTATTATGGCAGCAGTGTTAGCTGAAGGTAAAACTGTTATTTACAATGCAGCTTGTGAACCATATATACAGCAGCTTTGTAAGATGTTGGTTAGCATGGGAGCTAAAATATCAGGAATAGCTTCAAATCTTTTAACTATTGAAGGTGTTAAAGAACTTAAAGGTTGTGAACATACCATACTGCCTGACATGATTGAAGTAGGTAGTTTTATTGGATTAGCTGCTATGACAGGTTCTGAAATCACCATTAAGAATGTTTCATTCGAAAATTTGGGTATTATTCCTAATTCGTTTAAACGTTTGGGAATTCAATTTGAAAAGATAGATGATGATATATTTATTCCAGAACAACGTCATTATCAGATTGAAACATTTATCGATGGATCAATAATGACTATTGCAGATGCTCCATGGCCTGGACTAACCCCTGACCTCTTAAGTGTTATGTTAGTTACAGCAACACAAGCGAAAGGAAGTGTATTAATTCACCAAAAAATGTTTGAAAGTCGTTTGTTTTTTGTGGATAAATTAATTGACATGGGTGCCCAGATAATTTTATGTGATCCACATAGAGCAACCGTAATTGGATTAAACAACCAGATTCAACTTCGTGCTACCGATATGATTTCACCTGACATTCGTGCTGGAGTTGCATTGTTAATTGCAGCATTATCGGCTGATGGAACAAGTACTATTCACAATATTGATCAAATTGATCGTGGATATCAAAATATTGACACACGATTAAATGCCCTTGGAGCTGACATCAAGCGAATAAATTAGCTAAATCATTGTCATATTATTAATTAAAATTTAATTTTGCGTGCCAATTTGACGCAAAAATCCTATTTGGCAATAATTTTGATATCAGTATGCCAAATTAATTCATGGTTAAACTATTTTTCAAAAGAAGAAGAAAATGACAAAAAATACGAAAGAAAAAGTAGTGGGAAAGAAAAATACTAAAACTACTCAGCAAAATAAAAGCAACCAAGATAAGACAAAAGCTAAAAAAACAAAGGACGAAGATAAGTCTGAAGAGCCCGAAATCAAGGTAGAAGCAAAGGATAAAAAAACGGATGCAGAAAAACTAGTTGAAGCAAATGATAAATATTTGCGTTTAGCAGCAGAATATGACAATTATCGCAAAAGAACACTTAAGGAGAGAATGGAGCTAATGAAAACTGCTGGTGAAGATATTCTTATTAATTTACTGCCTGTAATGGATGATTTTGAGCGTGCATTAGGATCTATTGATCAAGCAAAAGAAATAAGTGCTGTTAAAGAGGGTGTTCAGTTAATATATAATAAATTTAAAGAATTCTTAAAACAACGCGGTGTTAAAGAAATTGAATCAAAAGAAACTGATTTTGACACCGACCTGCATGAAGCTATAACAAAAATTCCTGCTCCAGATGAAAAGTTAAAAGGAAAAGTAGTTGATGTAATTGAAAAAGGCTATTATTTAAACGAGAAAGTGATTCGCTTTTCGAAAGTTGTAATTGGTGAATAAAGTTAATTTGAAAAGAATTTAATATGTCCAAAAGAGATTATTACGAAGTTTTAGAGATTTCGAAAAGTGCTTCACAAGATGAAATAAAAAAAGCTTATCGAAAACAAGCTATAAAATTTCATCCTGACAAAAATCCAGGAGATAAAGATGCTGAAACAAAATTTAAAGAAGCAGCAGAAGCGTATGAGATTTTAAGTAATCCGGATAAACGAAGCAGGTATGATCGTTTTGGACATGCTGGTGTTAGTGGAGCTTCAGGTGCAGGAGGTTTCGGTGGCGGAATGACCATGGAAGATATTTTCGAAAACTTTGGAGATATATTTGGCAGTGCTTTTGGAGGAGGATTCGGAGGTTTTAGTGGATTTGGAGGCTTTGGAGGCTCTCGTCAAAGAGGAAGAAGGGTTAATAAAGGATCGAATCTCAGAGTTAAAGTCTCATTGAGTCTTAAAGATATTGCACACGGAGTTAACAAAAAAATAAAAGTAAATAAATACATTGCATGTGACACATGTGGTGGCAATGGAGCAAAAGACTCTTCATCGTATAGTAACTGTTCAACTTGTCATGGAACTGGACAGGTAACCAAAGTAACAAGTACTTTCTTAGGACAAATGCAAACAACCCAAACGTGTCATGTTTGTGGTGGAGAAGGTAAAGTAATTACCAACAAATGTACAAAATGTCATGGTGAGGGTATTGTTAAAGATATGGAAGTAATTTCTTTAGATATACCAGCAGGTGTTGCAGAAGGAATGCAACTTTCTGTTAGTGGCAAAGGAAATGCTGCACGAAGAGGTGGAGTTAATGGTGATTTAATTGTACTGATCCAGGAAGAAAAACACCCAGACCTTATAAGAGATGGAAATGATTTAGTTTATGGTCTATACCTTAATTTTGCAGAAGCTGCATTAGGAGCACCGGTTGAGATACCAACAGTTGATGGTAAAGTAAAAATTAAAATTGAACCAGGAACACAACCTGGAAAAATTTTAAGATTACGCGGTAAAGGATTACCTGAAGTTAATGGATACGGTAAAGGAGATTTATTAGTAAACATAAATGTTTGGGTTCCTAAGAATTTATCGAAAGATGAGCAAAAACTGGTTGAGCAGCTTTCTGGTTCTGAGAATTTTCAACCAAATCCAAGCAAAGAAGACACGAATTTCTTTGAACGAATGAAAAGTTTTTTTGAGCAATAGTTAAATTTCAAAATAATATCAAACCTGTCGCGAATTTTTATCTCGACAGGTTTTTTTATTAGTATTCTTAATTAATTCATTGACATCAATTCTTCCAAATTGTATCTTTATATATCTAAATTATCTTCTTATTATATGAATAAATTTATTAAACTATCATTAATGATAATATCATTATTTATCATTTTTAGATGCAATAAAGATATAGATGATATTGAAACTACCGCTTGTTTTAGTTTTCATCCTGATATAATTTATGTTGGAGATAAAATAACATTTTCTAATTGTACAGAAAACGCAACATCTTATAATTGGTCATTTGGTGATAATACTTACTCATCAGATTTTGAACCAATACATTCCTACGGTATAAGCGGAAATTATACAGTTACATTAACTGTCGAAAATGGTAGTTTTAATAATACAATATCAAAAGCATTAACGATATTAGATACCTGCATTCTTGACATAAGTGAATATGACTCTTCATTTGGAATTGATTATAATGATCCAGATAAATATTTAATTCCTGGTAATATGTCTGATCTAAGTGATTTGTATTTAAACGAAATTAAAAATTTAATTGGTACTCCAGAATATAGCATTAATGGAATTAAAACTGTGTTTAATTGGTTTAACTCTAACTTCACATTTCAAAATGCAGGTGGGGCCATGATTGCTCAAAAAACTATTGATGAACTTTATGAAAACAAGATATTTTATGGTTGTCATTCTGCATCTTTAATACTTTCTAGCGTGTTAAGAGAATTGGGATTCCCTGCAGTAATGATTGAAACCGCAGATATTCAATGGGCATATGATTACAGCGCAGGTTTAGTAGACTATTTTGGAGGACACGTTATGAGCGAAATATATGTTAATGAAAGCTGGATTTTACTCGATATAAATGGAATGTTTGTTGAAAGTTATAATAC
The DNA here is from genome assembly GCA_042584405.1 of Bacteroidota bacterium. Lineage (GTDB taxonomy): Bacteria > Bacteroidota > Bacteroidia > Bacteroidales > UBA12077 > UBA12077. The sequence goes on along the minus strand of JBHOSR010000017.1, from coordinate 26,053 downwards.
ACTTGATCCATATATAAAAATGCCTGATGGATCGGCCTTATTTGTTTATGCAAAAGGCATTGATATATGGGATTATGGAGTTTTGAACGAAGTTGATACTCATAACTTTATGATTGACTTTTCAGAAAACCTTATTTGTTATGAATCGATGTTCTTTAGCAATAATTATCAATGGAAAAATTTATAGCCTGTTGGTAGTAACCAACAGGCTTATATAAATTAGATATCTCTTACTAATCTAACACAATTATAAATTCGAATTGCATCTCCCTGTGGACCATGTCCCTCAGGATAATCTGAAGGATCACCAATTTTTGGATCACTACGTTGAGCTCCTGCACCATGAACATCTTGCCAAACTCCATTCCAATAACCTAATGCTCTTCCAAAGCATACATAAGCTGCTTTATCTGGAGCTGGTCCATCGTAATGAGTAGTAGAAGTCCAATACCAAGGATAATCAACTTCCCCTCCTTCAGCGGTTATTGCAGGTACTGTAAATAGATCGGAAATTGCTGGTGAATTTGTATATGATGGTGAACGTGTATAATCAACAATACTTTGCAGTTCTTTTGCATTTGGCAATCTCCAATCATTATATCCTAAGTAATTATTATCATTTTTTTCTTGTGCCCATGCAAGTGCATCTTTCCATAGCATACCTTCAGTGCTACCTGCAGCATCCCACATCAACTCAGTGTTATTATCACTAATCGTACCATCACCGTTATCAACAAAGTCGTTAATTCCATAATTCTGATTTCCTCTAACCAATTTAATTTCAAACTCTTTCCATGTTGGATAGCCTTTGATGCGTCCATCTGCAAAATTTACTCCGAACATAGTTTCATTACCATCCATCGTAGTTCCTTTATATATCGTACTTGTCGCATATTGTGCGTCAATAAATCGTTCTCCAAATACAGTTCCATAGCGAAATTCAAAATAATCTGTATCGATATATGGAACCGAAGAAGATTCATCTAAACCGGTTATTCCTGTGAAAAGTATTAAAGAATAAAGTTCTTTAATGGTTGGGAGTCTCCAATCTGTATATCCGGCCAAAGTACTATTCTCAGCAAAATCAAAACAGTCTATATAGTCATATTTATTATCTGGTAAATTTTGCTGCCACATTAATCCAGTTGTTAAATCTGTTATAGTACCATTTCCATTATCTACATAATTGGGTAAACTGCCTGTATAATGTGCATCTTGACCATAAAAATCTTCTTCCGCTAATGGTTCTGATATCCAATACTCATCATTGTAAAATAAGGTCTGATCTGTATCTACTACTACATATTTACCATCGAATGTATTATCCTGGGTTGTCTCAAAATCATCATTATCTGAACATGCAGAAAAGGACAATGTTAAACTTATAAGTATAAGTGTAATATAACATAATAAGTTATTTAGCTGTTTTTTAAAATCTATTGTTTTCATAATTCTTAAATTAAAATTAAACTATTTAGTTCAAATATAAATTCAATGAATAATTAATAGAAATAAAATCAACAGATCAAGACTTTTCATCTACCGAAAGAATTATATTATCAATTATAAAAAATAAATGTTAAAAGTTAAATTTTAATCATTATTAACAAGCGAAGAATAATATTCTGATAAATATTAATTAAAAGTCTGTTTTAGGTTTTTGTTCTTCGTTTTTAATTTCTACCTCACTTTTTTCTATTTCAAGGCCTTATTACATACCTTATAGCTAAAACATAAATCACATTCAGAACTAGCATAACGTTTTGCGTATTTGTAATGTTAATAAAGATCTGATTTCTAATCTAGTTTGTATCAAAAAAAACCTTTTATTGTTATTCTTTAACACCTAAACCTCTAATTTATGAAAAACCTTTTACCCAAAAGAAGGGCAAGCTTTCTGTTTGCTTTGTTCCTTTTAATCAGTCAATTTGCTTTTTCACAAACGCCTCCAAGCAATTTGGACGGTGAAGAATTAAAAGCATGGTTTCGAACTAACTATTATGATGGTAAACATCAAACTCTCGGTTATTCAACTGCAAGAATGTACTTGTATAACTACATTGATAATGAAAACAATGTTATTACTTGCGTTTATTCAGGATATGAAGTAAATAGCACATATGGTGGAACAACCACCTATCCTGCACCAATAAATTGTGAACATACAATTCCACAAAGTTATTTTGGAGAAGCAGATCCGATGGTTTCAGATATTCATCATCTTTATCCTACTTATGAAAACTGGAATAGTACCAGATCAAATTATCCATTTGCAGAAATTGATGATAATACAACAACAAAATGGATGTACTTGAATCAAAGTCAAACGAGCATTCCAACCTCAAGCATTGATTTATATAGCGAATATGCGAGTTCAACTTTTGAACCTCGAGAAGATCATAAAGGGAATGTAGCACGCTCAATCTTTTACTTTTACACCATGTACCCTACTCAAGCAGGTAATATTAGTCAGATTGGTGATATTAATGTTTTTTACCAATGGCATTTAGATGATCCTGTTGATGCTACAGAAATTGAAAGAAATGGTGAGGTAGAAACTTATCAAGGAAATAGAAATCCATATATCGATTATCCGGAAACTGTTGCACTAGCATGGGGATTTACGCCAGTTAATAATCCTCCTGTAGCTCCTACCTTACAACTTACAGAAGGAGAAACTTCTTTAAATCTAACTTGGAACAATGTTTCTGATGAAAATGGTTATCAACTTTATAAATCTATTAGTGGATCAGGTTATTCTTTATTAATAGATCTTGCTGCTAATACGACAAGCTATGTAGATAATTCTGTTTCAGCAGATATTACATATTCATATTACATAATAGCATATAACGATTATGGAAACAGTTCAAATAGCAATATTGTAAGTGGTCAACTTAACTCTGGGAATACAGGTTCAGGTATTAGTGTAAGTGAAGCTCTGGCAGAAACAATTGGAACTTCAGTTACAGTTGACGGTATTATAACTGAATCGTTTAATGGTATATATGCGTTGATTATGAAAGATATCAACGGTAGTGAGACTATTGTTGTAAAATTAGAAGCTGACCAACGTGATGAGTGGAGTCCAGAAAATAATCCTAGTGTAGTTGGGAAAACGATTGAAGTTGTTGGGGTGCGCGATACTTATTCATCACAACCAAGTATTGAATCGGTGACAAGTATTACTGAAATTGGCGGAACTACAGAAGATACAGAAGCACCAACGGTACCAGCTAGTTTAGCATATTCAAATGTAAGCCCAACTACGGTGGATTTAAGCTGGAATGCTTCATCAGACAATGTTGAAGTAACAGGTTATAATATTTATAAAGGAGGGGTATATTATGCAAACACCTCAAATACAAACTATACAGTATCTGGATTAACCGCATCAACAGCATATTCATTTTATGTAAAAGCTAAAGATGCAGCAGGTAATATTTCAGGAGCTAGTAATATAGTTAATGTTACAACTTCAGATATTGTGCTAACTTATTGCGTTTCGCAAGGTAACAACTCAACATATGAATGGATTGCTGGTGTTGAAATTGACACTTATTCAAATTCATCAGGAGCTGCAAATTATACCGATTTTACTTCAGAAATTATATCATTAGAAAAAGGTAGTACTGTTAATATTTCTTTAACTCCCGGTTTTAACAGTTCAACTTATAATGAATACTGGAAAATATGGATTGATTATAACGCCGACAGTGATTTTGATGATTCTGGTGAACTAGTATTCGATGCAGGATCATTAAGTTCGGCAGCAGTAACAGGGACTATAACTGTTCCAGCTTCAGCAAATGGATCAACTCGAATGAGAATTTCAATGAAGTACAATGCAGAACAGACAGCATGCGAATCATTTGGTTATGGAGAAGTTGAAGATTACACTGTTATATTTACAGATGCTGTTATTGATACAGAATCACCTTCAGTTCCAACTTCATTAGCAGCGAATAATATAACTTCTTCAAGTGTTGCTCTTAGTTGGAATGCTTCGACTGATAATGTTGGAGTAGTTGAATATGAAATTTACCAAGATGGGTTATTAATTGGAAATATAACCAACACTGGCTATTCTATTTCTGGATTATCGGCGTCCACAAATTATTCTTTCGCAGTAAAAGCAAAAGATGCTGCTGGGAATAGCTCTGGATTAAGTAATTCTATCAATGTTACAACAAATGATGTTCAAATAAGCTATTGTGATTCTTATGGAAATAATACTAGTGACGAATGGATTGATCAAGTTATTATTGCAGGTTTAAGTAATAATTCAGGTAATAATAATGGATATGCAGATTTTACAAATCTAACCATTAATGTTGAAGCAAATACCAGTTATGATATTACATTCTATACAGGATATTCAGGAAGAAGTTACAAGGAAGTATATTCTATCTGGATAGATTATAATCAAGATGGTACTTTTAATGAAAGTACTGAATTGGTTTTTTCAACTGATTCAAGAAATACAGTTGTTACCGGTTCATTCACGGTCGCTGATTATGCTCTAGCTGGAGAGACTAGAATGAGAGTTGCCATGAAATATAATAAAGCATCTGCTCCTTGCGAAGTATTTACTTACGGTGAAGTTGAAGATTATACTGTTAATATTTCAAGTTCAAAGAGCTCAACTATAGCATCCAAACCTGAAAAATCATCGCTTTATAATCTAAAAGTTAAACTTTTTCCTAATCCAGCAGAAGGTTATACGAATATTGAACTTATTAGTGAAGAGAGTGCGGTGTTTGAATATCAGGTAATTGATTTAGGAGGAAGAGTTCTACTCAAGGAAGAGAATATTTTAGTTAATGGATATAAAGAAGAAAGAATTGATGTTTCAAATTTAAAATCTGGAGTTTATTTTGTTCTAATATCTAATCCGGAATTTAAAGAAACCTTTAAACTAATTGTTAAGTAAAAATCAGACCAAATCTTAACTCAAAAAAAGGGGCAATTGCCCCTTTTTTTATTTTATATTTCTTACAAATTCGAGTTTAGCTACATCCTTATTAGACCTAAATATTTTATCCAATTGAATGGTAAAAGGTAGTTTGATTTTTTGTAGAAAAATAGCAAATCGACTTAAAGGTTCCCCCTCTTGTCTAGTTTTAGGACTAAAAACTTTTCTGATTATTCCACAAACAAAATAACTAACCCTAATATTTATAAACTTAGTTGATATCAACTTAAACTCATGCGAGCTACAAATCTCTGCATAATAGCTTACAGGCCTTCCATAACACAGCTCATCTCCTTTTATAGTCTTTTCGATCCTTTCGAAAAGAACAACTTTTTCCTTAGAAACTCTACAAAGTTCAGCCATTATTTTTTTAAGCATTTCCTCATCGGTATTGTGTTGTAAAACGGTTGCCGTAAAAACGTAATCGAATTCTTTATCCTTAAAAGGAAGACTTGTGCCATTAGTTTTTACCAATTCTATTTCTTTCGGCAACTTTTCATTTGATAGCTGAATCATCTCTGTAGAAATATCTACTCCTACCAATCGAGATGGAGATTTTGACCAAACTTCTAATAAATTTCCTCCAGGACCACAACCTATTTCCAAAATACATTTATTCTTAAAATCTACTGTGTGAAGTAATTCGAGAAATTTTTTTCGTTTATACCTATAAAATGGTTCATCATCACCAGCAATTATATTCTTCCCTTTACGGGATTTAATTCTTCGGGCAACTTCTGTCCAATATGACTCAGGATGATACTCTTTCATATTCGTGAATTATTTCTTTTTCTTATCTCTAAGATTTGCCCAAAATAAACTGATCGCTCCTACAACAAATAAAATAAACAAATGCTTATGACTTATCGAGATATTAATTACAATTTTAAGAACAAATATAGTGGTTGTTCCAAGTAATAAAATGAAAGCTAATAGCCTGACAAAACACTTCATTTGATTAAATCTAGATTAAACAATCGCGAGTAAAAGTACAATTTTTTATTCATCAGAATAATTTTAAATTTGAGACTTTGTATCAAATAAACCTAAATATTAAATATTATAACCATGAAAAAAGCAACATTATTGGTACTATTGCTGGGACTTTTTCTTGCATCATGTACGCAAAAAAACACAGAAATGAAAAATCCATTATTAAGTGAATTTGAAACTCCCTATGGTGTTCCACCTTTTGAATTAATAAAAGTTGAACATTATGTTCCTGCTTATATTGAAGCAATCAAGCAACACGATAAAGAAATTGCTGCCATCGTTAATAATCCTGAAGTTCCTTCTTTTGCAAATACTATTGAAGAACTTGATTTTAGTGGAGGTCTTCTTCGTCAAGTTGAATCTGTATTTAATAATTTAAGTTCATCACTTACAAGTGATAAAATGCAAGCTGTTGCAAAGGAAATTGCTCCTTTATTATCAAAACATAACGACGACATTTCGTTAAATATGGATTTATTTAAAAGAGTAAAGGCTGTTAACGAACAAAAAGATGAGTTAAATCTAACTTCAGAACAAGCTCGTTTATTAGAAGTTATTTTTAAAGAATTTGAACGTGGTGGAGCAAACCTTAATGCCGAAAAACAAGAAAAGCTTCGTAAATTAAATTCAGAACTTGCGGTTTTAAGTCTTCAGTTTGCTGATAATGTATTAGCTGAAACCAATAATTTTAAATTAGTAATTGAAAATGAAACTGATTTGGCAGGATTACCTGAATCTGTTATTCAAGCTGCTGCTGAAACTGCAAAAGCTGAAGGAATGGAAGATAAATGGATTTTTACGATTCATAAACCAAGTATGCTTCCATTCTTAACCTATGCTGAAAACAGAGAGTTACGTAAAAAATTACACACTGCATACATTAACATCGGCAATAATGACAATGAATTTGATAATAAAAAGATATTATCAAAAATGGCTGCTTTACGTGTTGAACGTGCCAACTTATTTGGTTTTAACAGTCATGCTGAATATGTTTTAGATGATAGAATGGCTAAAACTCCTGAAAGAGTATTTGAGTTTTTAAATAAAGTTTGGGATGCAGTTCTTCCAATAGCAAAAGCAGAAGCGATTGAATTACAAAGAATGATTGACAAGGAAGGTGGCGATTTTAAATTAGCTCACTGGGATTGGTGGTATTATTCAGAGAAATTACGAAAAGATAAATACGACTTGGATGAAGAAATGCTTCGTCCATATTTTGAAAAAAATAATGTAAGAGATGGTGCTTTTGAAGTTGCAACAAAACTTTGGGGATTACAATTTGTAGAACGCACAGATATTCCAAAATATCATCCTGATGTTGAAGTTTTCGAAATACAAAATCCTGATGGATCATTCTTAGCAATTCTTTATATGGATTGGTTTCCTCGTGAAAGTAAAGTTAGTGGTGCATGGATGGATGCTTTCAGAAGACAATCTGAAGGTGTTGATCCAATTATTACTAATACATTTAATTATACAGCTCCTGTTGGTGATAATCCTGCATTGTTATCAGTTGATGAAGTTTTAACTACTTTCCATGAATTTGGACATGGATTGCATGGATTCCTTTCGAAATGTAAATATCAAACACTATCAGGAACTGCTGTAACAAGGGACTTTGTGGAACTTCCATCTCAAATTATGGAAAACTGGGCTTTAGCGCCAGAAGTAATGAAAATGTATGCTAAACATTACGAAACTGGAGAAGTTATTCCTGATGAACTAATTAAAAAGATCTCAAATAGTGGTTTGTTTAACAAAGGATTTACTGTTTTAGAATATACATCAGCTGCATTATTAGATATGTACTGGAGCACCTTAACAGAACATGTAGAAAAAGATGCAGCTCAGTTCGAAAAAGAAATATTAGATAAAATGGGCATGATAGATGAAATAGTAGTTCGCTATCGTAGCACTTATTTTAAACACATCTTTTCTTGGGATTATTCGGCTGGATATTACAGTTATCAGTGGGCACAGGTATTAGATGCTGATGCGTTCAGCGTATTTAAAGAAAAAGGATTATTTGACCAAGAAACAGCAGCTTCATTCTGCGATAATGTTTTATCGAGAGGAAACACAGAACCTGCAATGGAATTATATAAAAAATATCGTGGTATGGAACCACAACTAGATGCTTTCTTAGAAAGAAATGGACTGAAATAAATATAGTTTAATGTAAAAGAAAATCCCGGAATCAATTTTGATGCCGGGATTTTTTATACTGCAATGTTAACTAGTTGCTAATTTGATGTTTACCTTGTTCTTATTTAAAGAATATAAGCACAATCCAGCTACTATTCCCCAAGCAATAAACAACAAAATACCAAGATTTACCGGTTGATTAATTGTCATTCCGCCATAGAATAATTGTGCCATTGTATTTATTACAGTATGAACAAGTACTGGTATCCAAATACTTCCTGATCGAATATATATCCAACCAAAGAATATTCCAAGAAAAATTGTCATAACTGGCATAAGTAATAAACCACCTAAAATTGGATATTCCGGGAAATTATATCCCATTAATATAATGGGTAAATGCCAATATCCCCAAATAATACCTAAAAGGATTAATCCTTTATTCAGTCCGAATTTATTAATAAGTTTTTCTTGAGCATACCCACGCCATCCAAATTCTTCTCCAAACGTAAATATACTACCACCAATAAGAAATACTATGTGTGAAACGATAAAGTTCAAAACAAAAAATGCTATGGATTGTATTTCTCTCCCAAGAAGTAAATCTATTTTTGAACTCTCCAACATTCCATCTTTAAAAACAAAAATTTGTTCGGACCAAGTTCCCCAATTAAATATTTCAAGTATATATACAGTCCCTAATACAATAGCAATTGGAATAAAGATGGCAGGAAATATATACCACCATTTTTTTAATTTCCAACCAACAGTTTTAAATCCTTCTTTTTTTACTAATCGAAAAATAACAGCAATTACTGCAGGAAAAATCATCATTATTGGGAATAACGGAGATTCAATTCCTCCTGTACAATATATTGTATACTGCCAAATATAACTTATTACAAATACTACCCCCAGGTACCACCAAATTTTATTATTCTTATTCATATCATTAACTTTTAATTTCTAAATAATACTTTAATTATGTTATAAAAAATTATATAATCCAGTATAGATCAACATGAATGCTATTGTATCTGTTATCGCATGAGCAAAATAAGATGCCCATATATTATGATTAGTTTTCAAATATACCAGCCCCAAAACCAATCCGGAAAACGTTGTTAAAATAATGGCTTCAAGACCATTGTTATAATGAATTAATCCAAAAATGACACTTGTTATAATGAGACTAAATATCCATTTGAATTTACTTTTATCAAAAAAAGCAGTTATTTGTTTCATAAGAAACCCACGGAATATAAGTTCTTCACCAAACCCTGCAGTTGTCCAAGATACGATCATATAAATTATCAACATTGAATTATTGCCTTCTATTTCTTTATATGTAGAGAAATCTGCATCTGGAAGTTTTAACCATTCAAAAAATGAAGGGAATATATATATTCCAATAATTTGAATAAAAACAGCTGTTGCAAATCCAATAATGATAACCTTAAGCCATTTATCTGGTTTATATAATCCAAGACCTTTAATTGGTTGCTTTTGTAATTTAAATAAAACAATTATTAGTATTAAAGCAATTGGTATTCCATAAGGAGGAACGATCTTATCAATAAAAACCAACAATAAAACAGCAAGAATTGTAAGTAACATCTTATATTTCTTCTGAAATATGTAATTATTGTTTACCATAGTTCAAGTTTTATTTTAAAATAATCTATCAATTTTATAATTGTTACTGCTATTTAGATATCAGATTCTTTCATTAATTCATAGCCAGAATATCGTATTTTATCCTCTTCAAAAATTAATGTTGCACCTGCTCCCCGGCCTATACCATCAATTATTGCCATGTTATCATTTAATGGTTTAATAGCAAGTTTTAATAAATGTCCATTAAATGTCCGAACCTGAAAGATTAAATAACCATCCATTTCTGATAGTTCAAAATCTGAAAGCGTTTTAAAATCACTATTAGAATTCACGGCTTTATACTTCCCAAATCTATTCTTCCATACATCTGTTATTTCAGGTTTTTGAGTCCGTATTCCAACTATGGAACTATCATTATTTTCATCATACATCAATATCACATCCATTCCGTTTACAGTCTTCATTTTCATTTGCTGTGATTTCATCGTAATAGGGATAAAACCAAGAAGCCTGATTCCAGGTGTAAATCTTCCTTTGTTATTATACTTAAAAACCATTTTAAATTCAGGGTTGCTTCCAATCAATTTATTGCCATCAACTTTAATGGTCATTGGTTGACCTCCACCAAAAATATAATCACCCTCTGATTTTTTTAAGATATCAGCATTTGGTTTAACATATTTAAGTTTTTCAACCTTCTCATTTACCGATTTTTTTAAATTGCGTCTTACTTCCAAAGTACGAGTTAAAATTTCCATAGCAATTTTTGAAGTATTTCTACTACCTCCTGAAGAGTTTGTAAGAACAACCACTCCTAGTTTTTGCCCTGGAAGCGTAATCAAATCTGAATGAAAAACATAAGTATCGCCTCCATGATGTGCCATTCCACCGGCAAATTCCCAATTTTTAGATAACATCCAACCTAGTCCCATTCTTCTTTCATATTCAAAAAGTGGACAATCCTCATTTTGGGGTGTTTGCATTTCATTTAATGTATTAGCAGATATAATTTGATTTACTCCAAATTGACCATTATTAAAAGTCATTTTAATAAAATTAGCAAGATCAAGTACATTCGAATTAAGCATCCCTGCAGGAACATCACGAGCTAAAGGTTCGTTATATTCTTTACCGCGAACATACCCTTTTGAGAATAATTTTTCAACTTCAGGAGTATGCTTAAAGGACGAATTACGCATATTTAATTTTTCTAATAACTGATTTTGAGTATAATCTATAAAGTTTTCACCACTGGCTCTCTCAACTAAAACTCCGAGAAGAGAAAAACCAGCATTAGAATACGCCCATCCAAAATTTGGTTGAGTGCAATTATATTCCTGGTTTAAAAGAGATACAATATTCGTAAATGGTTCCGGATTCTCTGAAAAAAGATCTTTTAAAACATCCCCGGGGATACCCGAATGGTGCGTTAAAAGTAATCGAGGTGTAATTATTCCCGGCTTTTCGTAATGAGATTTTATGTAAAACTCAGGAATATAATTTTTTATTGATTCGTCAATATCTACTTTACCCTGTTCTGCTAATTGCATAACACAAGTAGCAGTAAATAATTTAGACATTGATCCTACATTATAAACAGTCTTTGCTGTTGCTTTAACATCATTTTCTTCATCAGCATATCCAAAACCTTCTGCCCAAATTACTTCCTGATTATCAACTACAGCGATACTCAAACCATTTATTTTAGCTGATTTCATTGTTTTTTCAATGTACTTGATCAACTCTGGTTTTAGGTCATCAAATTTTACTGAATCTTCACTCGCATTCGCAAATTGAAATACTATACTTAGTATTAACAATGACAAAATTCTTTTCTTTTTCATCTTTTTATTTATTTATGGTTAATATTATTTACCGATTTGAATCAGTTGTCGAAGCAAAAGTATTTTACAGTTACTCACTTACGAAAAATATGTGATGTGATAGGGGCTTTTGTGATATACTATTAAAAAATAGGGACAAACATTATTGATCACATATTTTTTGATATAGCATATAAAATGTAATTACTTTGTAGTTGAAAACGAATGAAGATGAAAAAGCTAAATTTTAAAAAACTGCTATTCCCATTATCATTTTGGATATTTTTTGAACTTGTACTATTCATTGCCATGATAAGGATTGAAGGATTAAATCATGCTATTAAATATTCCACTTTCGTTCTTTTTCCTTTAATTATTCCAGTTCATGTTCATGAGTATATTTTTAATAAATTTCTGTTAAAAGGAAAATACACTCTTTATATTTTATATACAATAACTAATGTCATTGTTTTTGGATATATTCTTGAATGGTTTGAAAAATTAATCGATCCAGAAGGAAATATAGCATCACATATTACTATTCTAATTTTTATGTTTGTTTATATTGGAGCTAAATACTTAATAGTTGGAACTCGTCAACAGATCAAACTTAAGGAATTAGAAGCAAAACAAGCACAAGCTGAACTGGATTTGCTAAAATCACAAATAAATCCCCATTTTTTATTCAACTCATTAAATAGTATTTACTCATTAACACTAAAAGATTCAAAAAGTGCAAGCAATGCAGTTATGCATCTCTCTGATCTGATGCGATATATTCTTGAATCAAGTAAAAAGAAGCATGTTCCTTTAAAGGAAGAAATAGAGTTTATCAATAATTATATTGAATTAGAAAAAATACGTTTAGGGAGCAATTTTAAACTGAACTATAATATAACTGGAGATGCTAAAAACTTGTATATCTCTCCTATGATCTTAATTGCCTTTGTTGAAAATATTTTTAAACATGGTGTAAGTTTAAATAAGGAGAAAAACGAATTTGATATTCGGATTACAATTGAAAACAGTCAGCTTAATTTTTTATCTATAAATAATATATGCATACAAAACAATAACCTAGAAACTAAGGAAGAAAAAACAGGGATTGAAAATGTAAAAAAACGATTAGAATTACTCTATCCTGACAACCACAAATTGACATTTGAAAATAATAACGGTAAATTTCAAGTAAATCTGCAAATTAAATTAAATGAATAATGCAAAAATATAAATGCCTTATAGTTGAAGACGAAGAGCTGGCTCAGGATGTTATTGAAAAATATATATCTTCAATACCCTTGCTCGAATTAGCAGGTAAATGTAATAATGCAATTGAAGCAATTAGTTTTTTGCATGAGAACAATGTCGATATCATGTTCCTTGATATTAATATGCCCGAAATTACTGGTTTGGAAATGCTAAAAACTTTAAATAATCCACCTAAAGTTATTTTAACAACTGCTTATTCAGAGTTTGCTCTCGAAAGTTATGAATTTGGAGTTACTGATTATCTCTTAAAACCTATTAAACTTGATCGGTTTATTAAAGCAGTAAACAGGATTATTGAGCAATTGAATATTAAAGAAGTAATAGAAGAAAAATCAGAACAGAAAGATGAAGAAACAAAAAATCTTTTCATTAAAGAGGAATATATTACATATAGCATAGAATTTAAAGATATACTATTTGTTGAAGCTTATGGAAATTATTTAAAAATTCACACTTCTGAAAAAACTTATGTAATAAGGGAAACTATGCAGAATATTCTTCTTAAACTTCCTGATAAATATTTTATACGTGTTCATAAAACATATATTGTCGCCGTAGAGAGGATAAAAAAAATATCTGGCAATATTATACATATAAACTCTCAAGAAATTCCGATTGGAAATACTTTTAAATCAGAGTTAACTAAACGATTGTATAACTAATTCGTTAATACTGATTCCGGACTTTTCTAGCATGTCTACTATTTGTTAATAAGAGTAATTAGTGTAAAAGCAACTTTTTTTCACTTTAGTTCATCTTATAGATATAAATTTAAAAATGAAACAACATGAAACCTGAAAAATTCATAGGTATAATGATAATAACATTACTACTTAGTTGTGAAATGGACGAACAGGTAGAACAACAATTAGGAGAAATTTCTTTTGAGACCAATCAAAATATAATGAATACTTCATTTGAAATTGACATTTATATTGATGGTGCAAAAATTGAGTCACAAAAAAAATCTGCTAATAATAGAGGAAATATAATTCTAGCCAAAAAGCTAGATGCTGGTATTCATAACTACGAAATAAAAATTTATACTTATAATGGAGAACCAAGTAAATCAATTAAGGGTCGGTTTATGATTCAAGAAAACAAAACCTCTGAGGTCTTTATTGATTTCAAGAATTTTAATAGCTGGATTTAGGTCCAGCTTTTTTATAACATCAATTTTTCCGTTTTACATATTCAATTTATTTTTAATTTTACTCTTAATATAAAATGGACTAAAGTCCATTATAAGTTTACATTTTATAACCCCGACTTTAAAGTCGGGGTTAATTAAAACAATAGCAGTAAAGGGCTTTAGCCCTATACTTAAATTTAACTAAACTCCTTTTTAATAATTTTGCTTATGAAAATACCAATATATCAAGTTGATGCATTTACTGATCATATATTTGGAGGAAATCCTGCAGCTGTTTGTCCACTAAAAGAATGGTTAGATACTGATACAATGCAAAAAATTGCAGAAGAAAATAACTTATCGGAAACTGCTTTTTATGTTCCAAAAAACGATTTTTTTGAAATAAGATGGTTTACTCCTAAAGTAGAAATTAATTTAGCAGGTCATCCCACCTTAGCAACCGCCTGGGTTATTTTTAATGAGCTAAATTATTCTAGTAATAATATTAGATTTATATCTCCCTTAAGTGGCGAATTGAACATTGAAAAAAAGGATGAATTGATTACTATGGATTTCCCTTCAAATAAACCTGAACCAATTAAAGAACCAAAGTTTTTAGTTGAAGCGCTAGGAAAAAACCCGCTTGAAATATTAAATTCACGAGATTTGTTGGTAGTTTATAAAAACCAACAAGAAATTGAAGCTATAAAACCCGATTACGGATTATTAGAAAAAATCGATACGTTTGGAATTATTATAACAGCACCCGGCGAAGATTCTGATTTTGTTTCAAGGTTTTTTGCTCCTCGAGCTGGAATAAATGAAGATCCTGTTACTGGTTCGGCTCATACAATTTTAATTCCCTATTGGGCTGAAAAATTGAATAAAACAAGAATGTCTGCTATTCAGCTTTCTGAGAGAATTGGGAAATTACAATGCGAATATCTTGGAAATCGAGTTAAAATATCTGGTACTGCAAAACTTTTTATAAAAGGAGAAATCATTATTTAATGGATATAACATTATTAATTATAATTCTTTCAATTGTATTTGTTTCAACACTTACACGTTCAACTTTTGGATTTGGTGATGCATTGATTGCCATGCCTTTACTTGCAATGTTTATCGATATTAAAATTGTAACACCTTTAATTGCACTAATTGCCTTTTTTATTGCCATTTCCATTTTGATAAAAAACTTAAAGAAAGTAGAATTTAAAAGTGCATGGCGTTTAATTGTAGCCTCGTTAATTGGAATTCCAATTGGATTGTGGTATTTGGATGATATAAATGAAAATATAATTAAACTGGTTCTAGGAATTTTAGTATTGCTATTTGCATTATACAGTTTAATTAAACCAAAACTTTATCAACTAAAAGGTGAAAAATACTCATGGATTTTTGGATTTATTGCCGGTATCTTGGGAGGAGCTTATAATACCAACGGTCCTCCTATTGTAATTTACAGTACGCTAAAAAAGTGGAATCCTCAGAATTTTAGAGCAACATTACAGGGATATTTCTTTACTACTGGTATCTTAGTAATTGCAGGACATGGAATTGCTGGAAATTTTACAAACGAAGTACTTACTTATTTTGCATATTGTATACCAGTAGCGTTCGTAGCAGTTATTATTGGCGCAAGATTAAATAAGAAAATTCCGATTGAGCCATTTCATAAATACATATATATTATTCTTATTATTTTAGGTTTGATGCTCGTTATTAATTCAATTATAAATTTTTAATTTATTAGGAATAGATTCCGGGTCAAGCCTGGAATGACAATAAAAAATTAATTAAATGAAATACATTGAAAAACTTCCCACAACAGAACAATTTTTTAAGCTATTCGAAACTACTGGCTGGAATAAAAATTATAAATTAAATAAAGATGAATATTATGTCGCTTTAAAAAACTCATGGTATAGTATTTCTGTTTTCGACAAAGAGGAATTGGTTGGTTTTGGAAGGATTATTTGCGATGGAATTGTTCATGCACTAATACTTGATGTTATAATACTGCCAGAGCGACAAGGCGAAGGAATTGGTAAAACAGTTATGGATAAACTAGTAGCCAAATGTAAAGAAAATAGAATACGCGATATTCAGCTTTTTTCTGCAAAAGACAAAGCTGGATTTTATGAAAAACTAGGGTTTAAAAATCGTGCTGAAAATGCACCTGGAATGGAAATGGAAAAATACTGGTAGCATTTCTTTTATTATAACTAGAATCCACAACTTTTATCAAATAGTATGAATAAAAGTTTATAAAGCTTTATAAATGCACTAAATTTATCTTACTATTCCATCTTGAAAGTTTAGTGTTATGAGAAATCTGTATTTAATATTATTTCTGCTTTTATTTTCTTTTACTAATAATATATATTCTCAAACAAGTGGAACCGACAATCTTTTAATTCAACTTGAAAATCACTCTTCAAATGATAGTATTCGGGTAAAAATACTTAACAATCTTGCATTACAGTATTCTAATATTGATCTACAAAGCTCTATATTGTATGCGAATCAGGCATTAGAACTATCAATTCTTTTAAATTATGAACATGGTACTGCTTTAAGTTATTTTAATTTGGGTTTAGTATATCGTAAAAGAAGTGAATTTGATAGCAGTTTAACATTTTTAGAAGAATCTCTTAAAATCTTTGAAGAATTAGAGGATTTAAATGGGCAAATAAAATGTCTGCATCAGATTTCCATAATATATAATAGCAAAGCTGACTTTCTAACAGCAATCCAATATCTCTATAATTGTTTAGAAATTAGCAAATCAACCAATGATTTAAGTTTATTGAGTGACATTTATAATAGTTTGAGTACAAATTACAATCGTATTAATAATCAAAAAAAAGCTCTTGAATTTGTGAGAAAATCCAATAGTTACGATATCCTTCTTAAAGATTCTTTTAAAATTAATAGGTCCTTAAATAATATAGGATACTATTATCTTAGATCAGATAGTCTTGAAAAGGCACAAGATTTTTATTTTAAGAGCTTATATTTGAGTAAAAAGCTGAATAATAAATCAACAATTGGATATAATTACTATGGATTGGCTGTAATCTATGATAAATTAGAAATATATGATACAGCCTTAACTTTCTATACTAACGCTATAAAATCATTCAAATCATTTGGAAATAAACAAATGGAGGGTCAAACTTATACAACCTTTGGAAATCACTATTATCTTTTAGGAAAAATAGATTCAGCAATGTATTTTGCTGAAAAGGGCTTGAAGATAAGTGAACTTTATGACGACGTAGAAAATTTAAAAAATACCTATAAACTAATGCTAGAAATTTATGCTTTGAAAAAGGATTTTAAAAATGCCTTTGATCTTTTCTTCTTATATAAATCGATGCAAGATAGTTTACAAAAAACAGAAATCATTCAAAATTTAACAATAAATGAATTAGAATATAATTTCAAACTTACGCAACAGCATGTTGACTTTGAGCAACAATCCATTTTATCAAGACAGAAAGCAGTAAAAAATTACTTTATTGCAGCGTTTATAACAGCATTAATTATTGTTTTTCTCATTTCTTATATTCTATTTTTAAAAACTAAGAAGAATACAAGGTTAAAAAAGGCTAATGAAACTAGAGATCAAATGTTTAAAATCATTTCGCATGATTTTCGTAGTCCGTTAATTTCTATAAGTAACACATTACAATTAATACCCGAACTAATAAAAAAGAAAGATTATGAGTCAGCAATTCGTCTTAGTGTAAAGGACGAACAATCTGTATCGCAGGTATTATCTTTAATTGATAGTTTAATAAATTGGACCTTAAGTCAAAATGATGATATACCTTATAATCCTGAAAAATATAAACTTTATGAAATCAGCTTATTTATTTTTAATCTTTATACACCGGTAGCGAGTTATAAGAATATCAATCTAAAAAATAATATCCCAGCCGATTTAGAAATATTTGCTGATAAAAATATCTTAAATACAGTACTCCGAAATTTAATTAATAATGCCATAAAATTTACTCTTGATAATGGCTTAGTAACTGTTACTGCGAAAGAAAAAACCAATCAGATTGAAATTTCAGTTTCTGATAATGGTATTGGAATACCTAAGGAAAGATTGAAAGATATTTTCAATGTTGAAAAAGACAAAACTTTTGGAACTGAAGGTGAAAAAGGAAGTGGTTTAGGTTTATTCTTTTGTAAAGAGTTTGCATTAAAAAACAAGGGAGATTTATGGGTTGAGAGTGAACTAGACAAGGGTTCAACCTTTTATTTTACAGTTCCTAAATCTGATTAGAATAACTTAATAAAGCGATTACATGAATTTGCTTTCGTCAAAAAAAAACAAAACCTATTTACTATTGCTTTTAAAACACCTATTTTTATATTGAATATAACCTACTTGTGTAGAACAGTATATGAAAAAGGTTTATCTTATCATATTAATTTTACTTTGCTCAAATTATTTCTTATTGGGGCAAACTCAAAAAATTGATAGTTTAATTACCTTCTTGAACTCTTATAATAAAGATGATACTGTAAGAGTAAATGCATTAATCAGTTTAGCTCAAAGTTATCAGAAGGTAGATCTTGAAAAAGGTAGAAGTATAGCTGAAGAGGCCGAAAGAATATCTAAAGAAATTAATTATCCTACAGGGATAGCTAATGCTCTGTATAATCTTGGATTTTACTATTGGAATATTGGAGAAAATGATACCTCAATAATACTTTGCACACAAGCTTTAAATATTTTCAAAGTTATTAATTCTTTAGAAGGACAAATAAGATGTTATAACAGAATTGCTGTTAACCATTATCTTACAGGAGACTATGAAATAGCTATTGACTTTTATTATACCTGTTTAGATTTAATTAAATTTTCGAAGGATGAAAAGGAAATAGCAAATGTTTATAGTAACCTGGGAATAGTTTATGGGTACTTAAATTATTTTGATAAAGCTTTAGAGTATAGTTTAAAAGCCCTTGAAATAAAACAGAGAATAAAGGATACTTATGGTATTGGAATATCATTAAGTAATGTTGGAGTTTTCTATCTAAAAATTGAAAATTATGATAGTGCACTTAAATATTTAAAACAGAGTCTCGATTATAACACAAATATTAACAGTAATTATGTATTAAGTGAAACATACCAGGAACTAGGTTATTTATATGATATACTAGCCAAGTATGATAGCGCCTACGATTTTCATCAAAAAGGACTCGAACTTGTGCTAGAATATGGTAGTTTTGGTCAAATATCTAGGTCGTATAATTTAATTGGAAATCATTATTACATTTTAAAAAATTACAATAAGGCATTGGAATATGGGAATAAGGCGTTAAATATTGAAACAAATGAAAAGGAACAAATATTAAATACTTATAATTCATTGTATAAAACACATGCAAAGCTAAATGACTATAAAAGGGCATATGAATATCTTAGTGCTTATAAGCAACTTAACGATGAGCTTAAAACTGATGAAAGCATCAAAAAGTTATCAATTCAAGAGAAAGAACTTCAGTTAAAATCACAAGAAGAAAAAGCAAAACTTGAAATTGAAAATTATAAAAAGCAACGAATGCTTACCTTAACCGCATTATTGTTCTCAATTATATTTATTTTTCTTATTACATACATACTAATATTAAAGTCAAAAAAGAATATTCGTTTAAAAAAGGCCAATGAAACTCGAGATCAAATGTTTAAAATTATTTCTCACGATTTTCGTAGTCCATTAATTTCAATTGGTAATACTTTGCAACTAATTCCTACCTTTATTGATAACGCAGATTATGAAGCCGTTAAAAGGCTTAGCAGAAAAGATTCTGATTCCGTTTCAAGAGTTCTTTCCTTAATTGACAATCTTATCAGCTGGACCTTAAGTCAAAATCAAAATATTCCTTATAATCCTGAAAAATACAAACTTCAACAAATAAGTCAGTTTATTTTTGACCTATACTCACCTGTTGCAATTAGTAAAAATATAGAACTTAAAAATAACATTCCTTCTAATCTGTATATATATGCTGATAAAAATATTCTAAATACAATTCTAAGAAACCTTATTAATAACGCTATAAAATTTACTCCTGAAAATGGTAAGGTTAATGTATTTGCAGAGCAAGATAATAGTTCTGTTACAATTTTAGTTTCTGATACTGGTATTGGAATTCCTCAAGATCAATTAAAAAATATTTTTAGTTTAGATCATAATAAAAGGCAAGGAACAAAAGAAGAAAAAGGTAACGGATTAGGTCTTTTCTTTTGTAAAGAATTTGTACAAAAAAATAAAGGGAAAATTTGGGTTGAAAGCGAAGTTGACAAAGGTTCGACATTTTATTTTACAGTACCCTTATCAAACTGAATCTAGTTTAAATCAAAATAATCTTAATTCATTACAATTTAACAACGGTTCATAACATCTTATTAGATTTAATACTATTTCAATCGTAACTTCATCCAATAATTCCAACTTTTCATTTTTTAATAAGTCTATTTAACATGATATGTAACCACAAAATATTTTATGCGTCATAAAATAAAAAAACTAAAACAGGAAAGTTATGTTTAAAAATTATTTACTAACAGCTTTTAGAAATATCTTAAGGCATAAAGGATTTTCATTTATTAATATTTTCGGTTTAGCTATTAGCATGTCAATTTGCATGCTGATAATAGTTGTTATCGCCGATCAATTTAAGTATGACAATTTTATTACAAAACGAAATCGGATATATAGAATTGAGAGTATCGACAATATGAGCAATTATTCACTTAGAACTTACGCATCAACTGCGTTTCCTCTATACAATAAGCTAATTACAAATTATGCTGTTGTTGAAGATGCTGTTATTCTAAACAACTGGCTTGGAGGCACAGGTTTATATGAAGAAACTCGTTTGCCTATTAACGGTTTTTATACAAATGAGTCTTTTTTTAATTTATTCGATTTTGAATTAACCGAAACATCTTCTAAAGATCCACTTAAAGAACCTTTTTCTATTGTTTTAAAAGAAGAAACTGCTTTTAAATATTTTGGGGATGAAAATCCAATAGGTAAATTTCTTCAAATAGATAGTTTAGGTGAATTTAAAATTACAGGGATTGTTAAAAAACCTAAGAGTAAATCACAGTTTCAGTTCAATGCATTAGTATCAGCTAGAACTATTGAAATATTAGAACAAAGCAAGAAGATTAATGAATTAACTGATAATTGGAGCAATTTCTGGTCGAATTATATTTACATTCTTGTTAATAAAAATGCTGATTTAACAAACATACAAAATGCCCTTGATGAAATTAGTGACGAGAATTATGCTGATCTTGAGGAACAGGATGTTGACTTTTATTTAAAACCATTTAAAAAAATAGTTCCCGGAGCATTCATAGGAAACGAAATTGGAATGTTTTTACCTAAAGTATTTATCATATTTCTTGGTGGATTATCACTAGTAATTATCATTTCTGCAGCTTTTAATTATACAAGTCTTTCAATGGCACGATCCTTAATGAGAGCTAAAGAGGTAGGTGTAAGAAAAACATTGGGCGCTACCAGGAAACAAATTATTTTTCAATTCTTATCTGAAGCAATCTTAATTGCAATCTTCGCACTTGTTTTTGCATTTATTCTTTTACAGTTTATTTTACCAGGATTCTCCGGAATGAAGTTAATGTCCTTGTTAGAGATTTCTCCCGATCAGGATTTTATAGTTTATGTGTGGTTTTTTGTTTTTGCTCTTATAACAGGGCTCATTTCTGGAATATTACCTTCAGTTTATATTTCGTCATTTAATCCAATTAAGGTTTTAAAGGGTGTTACAAATATTAAACTACTAAGTAAGATTACTTTACGTAAAATTTTTCTTGTAACTCAATTTATTTTTTCTATGATTTTTATAGTCTCCATTATATTAATTTATAAACAAATGAGCTATATGGTCAATGCTGAAATGGGCTTTGATCGCTATTTTGTGTATAATATAAGATTACAAGATCATGATATAGAAAAAGTCCAAAACTATTACAGTCAATTCCCAGAAATACAGAATCTTGCAGGTGCTTCGCATGTTCCTGGAGTTGGTCATATTTGGGATACAGATATAAGAATAAATATGAGTGATGAAAAATTAAGTGCTCATTATTTTGCTGTTGACGAAAACTATGTAGAAGTTATGGGACTTAAACTAATTCATGGAAAAAATTTCCCAGATAACTTAAGTAAAGAAACTGAGAGTTTTGTTATAATTGATGAGCGTACCGTTAATACTTTAAACCTGGGTTCACCTTCTGATGCTATTGGTCAAAATATCGTTGTCGAAGATTCAACCTTAGTAGAAATTATTGGGGTTATGAAGAATTATCATTATACGGCTCTATTTCTGCCTATGCGTCCACTAATATTACGATATGTTCCCGAAAGTTTTCGAATTCTTGCTCTTCGAATTGATGGAGGAGTTAATCCTACTATTATTTCTAAACTAGAAAACGAATGGTTAAAAATTGATAAGTATAATGAGTTTGAAGGTGAATTCTTGGATGCAGAAATAAAGGACTATTATTCATATTTTAAAGATGTGCTTTATGTTGTTGGTTTTGCGTCCATCCTTGCTATAGTAATTGCATGTTTAGGTTTACTTGGAATGGCTACTTATGCCACTCAAACACGAATTAAAGAAATTGGTATTCGAAAAGTTTATGGAGCAAAATCAAAAAGCATAATGATTCTTATATCAAAGACTTATATTAAAATGTTTTTAATAGCTGCAGTAATCGCAGGACCTTTATCATATTTAATTAATAATATGTGGATTCAATATATTGCTAATCATGCACCAATTGGATTTGTAACTATCTTTCTAGGAATATTTATTATTATAAGTTTTGGAATGATTACAATAGCATCACAAACATTAAGAGCAGCAAATACAAATCCTGCTGATTCTTTGCGATATGAGTAATTTCAGTATATAATTTATTCAAAGCCAAAGGTGTTAATTCAATACTTTTGGTTTTTTTATAGATTTTTTTTGAATTTTTTAAATAAAATAATAAACCTTTAGTGTAAGTTGTATGTATAAAGGAATGTAAATTATTAAGCTCATTAGCGTTAATTGTTGTTTTACAGACTTTTACGTGTTTTTAATTTTTTGCTAAAAATACAAGTCTAATACTAGGATTGAATATATTTTCTAAATAAATTTCGGAGTTAAAAGTAAAAGTAAAAATTATCAAAAAGTGGCTAAAAAAAGAATTGTTAAAGACTATGAAAAGCTTCCTGAAGAAACTTTAAACAGGATTAAGCTTGAATATCCAGATGGTTTTGAGGATAATCTTATAACATTTACGAATGCTCAAGGTATGTTTGTTTCTGCATTACCTTTCGAAACAGAAGAAATTTATTACTTAATCAGAATGACCGAAGGCGAGGCCAGGCAAATTATCAAAGATGATGATGATTTTGGTGATGATGGAAAACTCCGTGATGATTTTGCTGAAGATATAGAATCGGACGAAGAAGAGGAAAAAGAAGAATACCTGAGTGACAACTTCGATGAAGCTGCCAATATAAAAGATGAGAGTTACGACGAATAATTAACTATATAGGATTCAAAAAAGAATCCTTTTTTTATGTTTTCTTTCAAAATTGTTAAGATTTTATTTTAATTCACTGGACTTACATTCACTTTTTATATATCTTTGCTGTGATAAAACTATACTAAGATGAAACCAATTGTCACATTTATACTCGTCTTTATGACAATTTGCTAGGTAAAAATACCTTCATACCATTTATTAAGTTTCATTTGTTTTATCATATACATTCTTAAATCATGTTATCCAGAAAAAATTTATCATCCTATTATAAATCTATAAATAAAAATAGTTTAAAATCTCTTTGGAAAGATATCCGTGAATCGATTTCAGGTACCGACAAAGATTTCACAACAGAAAAATTAAGCAAAGCAATTCTATTGTTAGCAATTCCAATGGTACTTGAAATGATCATGGAATCTGTTTTTGCAATTGCCGATATTTTCTTTGTGTCAAAATTAGGACCTGATGCCATTGCTACTGTTGGTATTACTGAATCCCTTTTAACCATAATATATTCAATTGCAATGGGATTAAGTATGGCTACAACTGCTTTGGTTTCAAGAAGAATTGGAGAGAAAAAACCTTACAGAGCTTCCATTGCTGCAGTACAATCAATAATAGCAGGTATATTAATCTCTTTGGCTATTGGAATACCCGGGATGATTTTTGCAAAAGATCTCTTAAGATTAATGGGAGCTAATGCAGAAATTGTTGAACATGGTAGCATTTATCCATCTATTCTGCTTGGTAGTAATATTATAATAATGTTACTGTTCATTATTAATGCAGTTTTCAGAAGCTCAGGTGACGCAGCAATTTCTATGAGAGTGCTTGTATTAGCAAATCTTGCAAATATAATTCTTGATCCATTATTTATTTTTGGATTAGGCCCTATACCTGCAATGGGAATTAAAGGTGCTGCAATTGCTACAACTACTGGTAGAAGCATTGCTGTTATTTATCAATTCTACATCCTTTTTAAAGGCAATGGAAGAGTTAAAATACATTCTAAAGCTATCCGTTTAAATCTGAAAGTAATGTACGATTTGATAAAAATATCATTAGGAGGTATCGGACAATCAATCATTGCAACATCTAGCTGGATAGGAATGGTTAGGATTATTGCAATTTTTGGAAGTACAGCACTAGCAGGATATACTATTGCAATTCGAATAATAATTTTTGTGTTATTACCATCGTGGGGTATAAGTAATGCTGCGGCAACACTAGTGGGGCAAAACTTAGGAGCAAATAAACCTGATCGTGCTGAGAAAGCTGTATGGACAACAGGTTATGTAAATATGTTTTTATTAGGTATTGTATCTATCATATTTATTATTGAACCCTATTTCTTTATTGATTTGTTTATCGATAATGCTGATGTTATTAAAACAGGAGGTCAAGGCCTCAGAATTGTTAGTATTGGATTTATTTTTTATGCTATGGGTATGGTTATGGTACAGGCATTTAACGGAGCTGGTGATACTAGTACTCCAACTATAATAAATATAATTTGTTTTTGGGCTTTGGAAATTCCTTTAGCACTATTCCTTGCAAAAGCTTATGGCATGAATGAATCAGGTGTATATATTGCAATAATAATTGCGGAATCTACAATGACTCTTATAGCAATGTGGCTATTCAAAAAAGGGAAATGGAAATTACAACAAGTATAACTTAAATCCTGATAGTAAAATGCTATCAGGATTCTTAATTTTTTAAATTCTTAATTACCGAAAATGCTTTTCTAAAACTGTTATCTTTTATTATAATTGTTAACTAAACGTAAATTAAATCATATTTTAAATTATTGTATTTCATGTCTTTAAGAATGCTAAATAAATATTTTCGGATTTTTTTTAGCAATTTTAAATAATCAATTATACAATACTAATCCAAGTTGCTGAGAAAATAAAAGAATAACATCTGATTATCATAAATGAACTATTTGTTAGCTAGAATAGCAAAGAAATTGCAAATAATAAACTTCATAATGCAATTTAAAATTTACTTTAACATTTAAAAACTGTACAGTAATAAAAAGAATATCATAGTTCTTGGTAAAATTCTTTCTTCTTTGATTATTTAGTTATAACTACTGGAAAGTAATATAGATGCACATAACAAAAACAACAAATTATTTGATATTAAGATTTACATAAAAAACCTTTTGATAATTAATTTTATTTGATAAAACAATGGTTGAAATTTATAAGTAAGATTAGACTTTTACTTATTTTAGATCGGCTACTGGCAGAGTAAAAAAGAAAGTTGCTCCTTTTTCTGGTTCGCTTTCTGCCCAAATCGTTCCACCATTTATTTCTACAAATTCTTTACTTAGTAATAAACCTAAACCCGATCCTGCTTCATTATTTATCCCCGATGTAGTATAAAAGCTTTTTGTATCAAAAATTTTATTGCCCGTTGTTTCATCGAAACCTACTCCGTTATCTTGTATCGAAACCTTATTAAATTGTGTTTCTCGTTCA
>JBHOSR010000016.1:0-36604 GCA_042584405.1 Bacteroidota bacterium | reverse complement strand
AATAACAGGTACTCAGTACAACTTTTTATATAATTATTCCGTAAATTAGTTTGTTATAAAAAAAGCACCATTATGAATAATTTTAGATTTGCAGGGATTTTAAAAGTACTACTTCCGATATTTATCATATTTATTTTTTATCAGTGTATGCACGATGAGTTTGATTTTAATAAGCTCGACGATGAAATGGAAATTACTGCCGGTATGCTAGCACCAGTAGCATATGGATCTCTTACATTGGATGATATAATTAGCGAATTCGATAGTACTAGCTATATTAGTACCGATGCAGATGGATTATTAATGATAACTTATGAAGATTCTCTTTTCTCATTTATTGCTGATGATTTATTAAATATTCCTTCCCAGGATTTTATTGAGTACTTTATTGAATCTGATTTTACCATTTTACCTGGTTTTCCCGGTTGGAATGTCGGTGATACTTTGGTGCTTGACCGAACTGAAAATTTTCCCTTTAGTTTTTCACAAGGTGAAAAATTAGACAGCATGATTTTGGATGAGGGAACAATGGTTTTTGATATAAGCTCTGAATTTCAACATACCGGAAATATTCATATTACTTGTCCAAATATTAGATTAAATAACATTCCTTTTTCAGAAACCATTGTAATTGATGATGCAAGTGGCGGATTTTCTTTTAATAGTCCGTTTACCTTAGATGGATATACAATATATCTGGTTGATTCCGTGGGCTCGGATTCATTATTTTTACCCGTTGACTTTCGAGTTGAGCTAATAAATTCTGGTGCAGGAATTGCTGCCGGCGAAGAAATAGGAATTACCGCTACAATAGAAAATATTAATTTCGATGCAATTTTTGGATATATTGGTGATTATGAATTATTAACTCAAACAGGTGATTTAGATCTTGGTTTTTTTGAAAATACAATTGAAGGATATATTCGTTTTGAAAATCCTGAAATTAATTTCAATATTACTAATTCGTATGGTGTGCCTGCTGCAGTTAGTATCTCCAGATTTACAGGATTTAAAGGAGATACAGATTCAATTCAAATGATCTTCGATTCTACCATTGATACATTCGGATACGCATATCCAACATTAACAGATTATATTAATAACGATATTTTTAAGGACACGACCATATCAATATCCGGAACAAATTCAAATGTTTCAGATTTTCTTGCTTTTCTACCTTCAAGCTTAGAATATAGCCTTTCAGCACAATCGAATCCAGATGGACCTGGGGCTTCATATAATTTTGTGTCTGACGATAGTCGAATTGATATTGATTTTGAGTTTATATTACCCCTTTGGTTTCAGGCAGACAGTTTTGCATTGGAAGATACAATTGATCTTGATTTAATTAACATTGAAGAGGATGCAGATTTTATTGAACGGGTAAGTATTATGCTTGAAGTTTCTAACGGACTTCCCCTCGAAATTGATTTTCAGTTATATTTTTTAGATTCATTGTATAATCCTGTTGATAGTTTATTCGACGAAAATGCAAGACCGATTATTAGTTCTGGAATTATAGATCCTGTCAGTCACGCAGTTATTTCTCCGGGAATTAAAACATCCTTAGTTCAATATACAAACGATGATATAAATGCTTTAAATACGGTCAAATATGGTATAATTCGAGCAGGGCTAAAAACTCCATCCGATTCTAATGAAGATCTTGTTTCAGTTAAATTTTATACTGATTATTCCGTTGATTTTAACTTAAGTGTAGGTGTTGATGTAAAAGCAAATTCTAACGACTTTTAAACCCTAAACTCATGACTTTTAAAAAATTACAAAAATTTCTAATCACAATAATATCATTAGTCTTGATTTCAGGATTCATCTCTGCACAGGATAGCCAGACTTTATACTATATGAACAGGGTTCCTCAGTCAACTTTTATGAATCCTGCTATACAACCGGTATGTAATGTTTTTGTAGGTCTTCCTGTGGTTTCCTCCGTACAACTTGATGCAGGAAACAATCGATTAGCATTAACTGATGTTATTATGAAGCACCCTTCAGAGGATTCTATTATTACTTTTTTGCATCCTGATGCACAATATAATAAAAGCGATTTTCTGTCACAGCTTGGCACAGATAATTTCTTTTACGAAGATTTTAGAACAGATTTATTATCTTTTGGTTTCAGAGTTAATACTTGGTATTTTTCATTTAATCTTTCAGAAAAACTATCCACCTCAATAAACTATCCAAAAGATCTTCTTGTTTTTGCTTTAGAAGGAAACCAGGGATTTATTAATCAAAATGCTGATTTGAGTTATTTAGGTGTTAACTCAACATTTTATCGAGAATATGGTGTTGGAGTTTCGAAAGAAATTAGCAAACAATTATCTATTGGTATTCGAGGAAAAGTATTATTTGGACATGTAAATGTATATTCAGATTTTGAAGATAATAACTTAAGTATGTATTCAAGTCGTGATTCAATTTATATTAATGCTGATGCCACTGTTTATACATCTTCACCTCTTGTTCCAATAACGGATAGTGATGGAAACTTTGAAAGCTTTGATATGCCAACTTATTTTGATAATGATGAAACAGACTCCTTAATTGATCTTGCTTTAGCACATAACAATATGGGTTTAGGTATTGATTTTGGTATATATTTTAAACCCATCGACAAATTATCATTATCCCTAAGTGTAATCGATTTAGGTTATATTAAATGGGATATACAAGATGTAACTAAATTAGAATTAAAAGGGAGTTATGCATTTAAAGGTGTTGATGTAAGTAACGAAATAGGAACTTCAGAATCAGACACTGATCCTTTTGAAGAAATGAGCGATTCATTAATGAACAGTTTTACAGTTTCAAATACTGCTGAATCATACAAAACAACATTAGGTTCAAAGATCTATATTGGAGCTAATTATGCAATTTCCAAAAAATTTGATATTGGATTTTTGTCGCGTTCATACTTTTACAATAACAATTTAAACCAAGCTTTTACCTTCTCTGCAAATGTGCGTCCTATTAATGGTATATCTGCAAGTTTAAGTTATTCAATAATGAATGGAGCTTATAATAATGTTGGATTTGGTTTAGTATTAGGTGGAGCTCCGGTTCAATTATATATAATAACAGATAATGCCTCTGCAGCACTTTGGGGACATAAAACAACATCTTTCAATTTTCGTTTCGGATTAAATGTAGCTATCGGATTCCGACAAAAAGCTAAAAAGAAAGATACACCGATGTTAAAATCTGTGTTTTAATAAAAATTATCCAAATAAGCTTAAATAGCCTAAATTAGGCTTTTTTTCGACTACTCAATTCATGTAGTCGATTTTTATTTCATCATAATTCAAATTATACAAATCTATAAATACTTATATATTAGCCTATTGATTGATTATTAGCTATTTTAGTCGAAAAATAATTGAACTTTGGTCGAATTTTTCTTCTTTTTTTTTTCTAGAAAAATTATCTTTAGTCCAGTAATCAAAAATAACTCACTATGAAAAGAATAACTTTACTTTTAGTAGGAATATTATGCCTACCTATTTTCTCTTACTCAGGTGGTATTGTAAATAACCAAAATCAAAGTGCCGCATACATTCGTATGTTTGCCAGGGATGCATCAACAGATATTGATGCGGTATTTTTTAATCCTGCTGGTTTAACCAAACTTGACGATGGATTTTACTTATCACTAAATTACCAATACATTAATCAAAACAAAGTTGTTACTTCAAATTATCTGAATTTAGCAAATACACCTGTTGACTTTGAAGGTAAAATAAGCGTACCTATTTTCCCAGGTGTTTATGCAGCTTATAAAACTGGTAAGTTTGCAATTTCTTTTGGATGGAATCCTGTTGGAGGAGGAGGCGGAGCTGTTTTCGATAATGGATTACCTTCATTTGAGATTCCTGTTTCTGACTTAGCTGCAGGATATTCTACCGCGGGTATACAAGGATATAGCTTAGATGCCTATTTTGAGGGAACTTCTGTTTTCTGGGGATACCAATTAGGTGCATCATACGAAATTAACGATATGTTTTCTGTTTATTTAGGTGCTCGATATATTACAGTAAAAAACACTTACAGCGGTTATTTGAATGACATAGCATTAACAACTGCTGGAGGACCTATTCCAGCAAGAGATTTTGTTGAAGGTATAAGTGATCAATTAGAGGCTTCATCTAATGATATAGCTAATTATATTGCTTTAGGTTACTTAAATGCAAACGATCAATTTGCTGATCCTACAGGAATTGCTACTTTAACCCAACTGGGATTATATCAATCAGGGATGACAAACTCTCAAGCTGCAACTGCATTTGGTCAAG
The DNA here is from genome assembly GCA_042584405.1 of Bacteroidota bacterium. Taxonomy (GTDB): domain Bacteria; phylum Bacteroidota; class Bacteroidia; order Bacteroidales; family UBA12077; genus UBA12077. The sequence continues at coordinate 32,291 of JBHOSR010000016.1, read as the reverse complement.
GAGCTGTTGTTATGGATTTAAACGCAGCCTTGCTTAGAAATCAAGAAGCTGATGTTGAACAAACTGGTTCTGGTATTACTCCAATTATAGGTGTTAATATAAGTCCAAATGAAAAATTAAATATCGGTTTAAAATATGAATTAAAAACTGAAATTGAAATAGAAAATAATACAACTCAAGACTTTTATGTAGGATTGGACGAAACTTTCCAAGAGGTTGGAATGTTTCCTGATGGAGTTAAAACAAGAAGCGATATGCCAGCTATGTTTGCAGCAGGCTTAGATTATAAGATCACCGATAAATTATCTGTTGCTAGTGGTTTCCACATGTATTTTGATAAAAGTGCCGATTATGGAAGAAAACTAAATGGTGTACATGTAGATAATGACGAGGTAATTGATAGAAATTCTACAGAATTTGCAATAGGATTTGAATATAAAGCTTCAGAAAAATTATTACTAAGTATTGGTTATTTGAATACGCAAACAGGAGTAACTGAAGATTATCAAACGGACTTAAGTTATAGCCAACACTCTAACACTGTTGGTTTTGGTGGTGCTTATGCTATTACTCCTATCATTAATATGAATGTTGGATTTGGCTATACAGTATATAACGATGCACAAAAAATTTATGATTATTCAAATAAACTGGGTCAGACAATAACAACAACAGAACAATATGATAAAGACAATTTATTTATAGCGTTTGGTCTTGATTTCAGTTTATGGGGCAAAAAGTCTGAATAATTAAGTTTTATTTGATATTTACATGCCCTTCGAGTATCTTGAAGGGCATTTTTAATTCGAGCATTATGAAAAAGTCTTTTTTAACTCTTTTATTACTTGTAGTATTTACAATTACTCTGTATTCTCAAGTTTATGAAAATCCAATCGCTAGTAAACAAAGTCATCCAGAACTTGAAATAACAAGAATTAAAGTTGCAGATAATGAAACTGTTGTATCATTAAAAGTTACAAATAAGCTTAGTCAGGGAGGTTGGTTTTGTGCAGATAAAAATATTTATTTAAAAAGTACAAAGGGAACTGAAATATTTGAGCTCACAAAATCGGAAAATATTCCAACCTGCCCCAATAAGTTTGAGTTTGCATATACCGGACAAACATTAGAATTTATGCTTTACTTTCCTCCTATCCCAACAAATATTCAATTTATTGACTTAATTGAAAGTTGCAGTAATGCATGTTTTTCATTTTATGGAATTATATTAGACAATGAGCATAACAACAAAATAAGAGCTTTTGAAAAAGGATTTGACTTATATAGGAATGGAGATTTAGAGAAATCAATTCCATTTTTCGAAAAAGTGCTTTCTGGAGAAATAACTATTGATTCTCACATTTATGGTCTATCGTACTATTATTTAATCATTACATACAAAAAACTTGAAAACAAAGTAGAGCAGGAAAAGTGGTATAATCTATTGATAGAATCAGATTTGGATGACAAACAAACCTTTATAAAGGAACTAAGTAAAGAAATTAATATAGAATAAAAAAACCGCCATTTTAGGCGGTTTTTATTTTATATTCTTCGGTTTAGGTAAAAATAATCTGAGATCCTTCACCACCAGCCATAGCATAGAAATCACCTACGGTAAGAACATCTAATACATGATCGCTTAAATCTTTCTTTTCTAACTTAAACATGTCCATAGCTAATTTACATGCGTAAATTTCTCCACCACCTGCTGTAATCATATCCAGGAATTCATCCACCGGAGGAATATCCAATTTATCCATTGTGTTTTTCATCATAGCAGAAACTCCTGCTTCAACACCTGGCAGAACACCTAAAAAGGTAGGGAATGGTAATCCCCCTGGTATACGCATACCTGGATTTCCAACTGTAGAAGTATGAAGTTTATTCATCTGCTTTTTAGTTATAGCATCAAGGCCAAAGAAAGTAAAAAATAATTTTGCTTCCATGCCTTCCATTACTGCTCCATTAGCCATAACCAATGCTGCATATACATCTTCAATTGATGCCTTTGCACATATAATGGCTACTTTTTTTACTTGTGTATCTTTCTTTTCAGTCATAGTTTTATCTCCTATAAATTAAACACAACTTGCAGGCTTAGTAATACCAGCAATTTTTGTTGAAATTTTTAACGGTCCACCTGGGAATAAATCATAAAATCCTTTAATATCAACAATTCCCGATTTACCAACCTTGCGAATTGTTAATCCAGATTCATTTTCACGAATGAACTTAATAACTTCAAAATGTTTTTCGGTAAGTTCAATACCTTCTTCTTTTGCAATCTCTTTTGCAATTTCTTCTGTCCATTGTGATGAATCTACTAAATAACCTTCATCTGTTACTTCAATGTTTACACCTGCTATTGTTTTTTGTGCCATAATATTAATTTTTAAATAGTTTAATTATTTATTTGAAATTGTTTCTTTTGATAAATTTTTCAGAAATGTCATTATAAATCCTAATCCGCGCTTCATTTCTGGAGTATTCATTTCACGAAAAACCTTCCACAACGAATATTCCTTTATATTATCTGTGTCAAGATTTTTAAATATGCTAACAGCATTATTAATTGCATGTAGCATATCCGGTTGAGTTAGGTTTTTAACAGTATCTAGAATAGTAACTACATTATCAGCTAAAGCTCTTACCTCTTCTGGAGAGTAGCTGGTAATAATATTATCCATGATATTAGTTAATTCCTTAAAGAATTCGAAATATCCCTTTTGCTCAAACTCATGCAATTTATTTGTAAAATCGATTCCCATCTCGGTAACTATAGGTCCTGCGTCTTTCATAAAATCTGTAAGACTTTCAAACATATTTATTGCCTGTGAGAAATTATTTACATTTCGAATAAGCTTAAATCCTAATATTTTAATATCTTCAATATTAAGTTCAATTCCATGATTATCGAGTTCTTCTATGGTACTTTTAAAAACATCATTACTTATTATAGACAAATCAGCAACTAAGTCTTCAACACTTTCACTTTTCAACCGTTGATCATTTACATAAGTAAGCACCAGATCAAGCTTTTGATTGACTTGATTTATTTGTTCCTGAATATTATCTGTTTTAGCTTCCATTTTACTTAAATTTTAATTTTTACCTTTTCTTCCCGTACATAGTCATTTCATTTTCAACCGGAAGCTCTTTTCCTTTTAATAAAATATGCCAGTAAATCCAACGGAATAATACCTTACCATAATGATTCATTTTTGTGTTTTGTAATAATCCGAATGGACCAATACCTGGTAATGGATATGTTCCTGGAAGTGGTTCTGTATCATAATTAAAGTCGATAATAGATCCTTTACCAAATCCTGTTTCAATATAGCAATTTGAATGTCCATCAAATTTTGCTCTTAACTCTCTACCCTTAATTGCGCATAATAAATTCTCGTATACAACCTCGGATGCAAAATGTACAACAGAACCTGCCTTTGAGGTTGGAATATTAGCCGCATCACCTAAAATGAAAATATTTTCATGATTATCAGAACGTAAAGTTTCCTTGTTAGTAGGTATAAAATTCAAATCATCACCCATACCGCTTCTCTCAATCATATCGTCACCTTTGTTTACAGGTACAATAGTTAAAACATCAAATGGAATTTCCTGCCCATCATATGATCTGATTTTCTTTTCCTTGTTATCAACACTTTCTAAATAGAAATCCGGAATTACTTTAATATTTTTTTCTTCTAATAGTTCACCAAGCATTTTTGTTGCTTTAGGTTTTGTAAAAGCACCGGCTAATGGTGTTACATAAGTGATGTTTACTTTATCTCTGATTCCAGCTTTTGTAAAATATTCATCGGCTAAGAAAGCGAATTCGAGAGGTGCAACCGGACATTTAAAAGGTAATTCTGCGATATTTATAACTAACTCGCCACCTTGCCATGTTTCAAAATATTCTCGTAATGCTAATGCTCCTTCAATGGTATAGAAATCAAATATTTCCCTATGCCATAATTCTCCTTTTAATCCAGGAGTTTCGTCAGGATCAACCCTTGTTCCTGTAGCAATAATTAAAAAATCATAGTTTAAGATTTTCCCTTCTTGTAATAATACCTTATTTTCTTCTGGTACTATTTTATCAATATCACTATAAATAATATTAACGCCAGCAGGAATAAAATCTGCTTTTTGCTTTATTACGTCTTGTTTATTATATATTCCAAAAGGAATAAACAGAAATCCTGGTTGATAGTAATGTGTTTTATGCTTATCAACAATTGTTATGTCCCATTCGTCTCTATCAAGAGACTTTCTCAACTTATTTGCCATTATTGTTCCACCTGTTCCGGAGCCCAAAATCAATATCTTTTTCATTTTAGAGTTATTTTATATTATTTTTATATAATAATTAAAATTTACTGTTACAAAAATAACAGTTATTAATATATTTACATCTTTATATATTATGATATATATCATAAGTGATATATATCACTTTTCAAACTAAGATATAAATAATGGATTTATCCACTATAATAAGCAATTGCAAAGAATGCGGCTATCGCTCCTGGGCGTTTAAAAATTTATCTGACGAAGAGTTAACTTTATTAAACAATAAAAAAGTTGAGAAATTTTTCAGAAAAGGTGAACACATATGTATGGAAGGTGATGAAATTTCCGCTTTTATGTATCTGCGAAATGGACTGGTAAAAATTTATAAAACAGAAACTAACACTCGAGAACATATTATTAGTATAGCTAAACCCAAAGATTTTATTGGATTATTAAGTATTTTTTCGAACACTAAACATATTTACTCTATAACAGCAATTGAAGATTCTATTGTTTGCTTTGTTGATCTTGAAGCTGTTAAGACTTTTATTAAAACTAATGGAACTTTTGCAATGGATTTTTTTGAAAAAATTAGTTCTGTTTCCGATTCTGTAATCAAAACCCGTATTGACATTAATACACGACAATTAAGAGGAAGAATTGCCTATATATTACTTCTATTTGCTAAACATATTTATGATTCTCACAAATTCAATCTTCCTATTAGTCGTAAGGAAATAGCAGAATTAATTGATATGAGTACCGAAAATGTAATAAGAGTTCTATCAGAATTTAGAAAAGACAAACTTATTCAGATTGAAGGAAAAAATATTGAAATTTTAGATTTAAAACGACTTGAAAAAATTTATGAACTAGGTTAACGTTCATTTTTCAGGTCTCTGATTTTTTGTGAAAGTTTTGAAGCAAAAATAAAGTTATTTAATTCTTTATTTTCTGAATCAAAAATATCGTCACGTGTTCCTTCCCACCACTTGGCTCCATTAAATATAAAAATAACTTTATCACCAATTTCCATAACCGAATTCATATCATGTGTATTAACAATTGTTGTCATATTGTATTCAATAGTCAAATCCTTAATAAGATCATCAATTAAAATAGCTGTTTGAGGATCTAAGCCAGAGTTTGGCTCATCACAAAATAAATATTTTGGATTTAATGCAATTGCCCGGGCAATTGCTACCCTTTTTTTCATTCCACCACTAATTTCTGCCGGAAATAGATTATTCGCATTAATAATATTAACTCTTTTTAGACACTCATTTGCTCTATCTCGTTTTTCTGATAAATTCATTTCGGTAAACATATCCAAGGGATACATAACGTTCTCTTCCACTGTTGCTGAATCAAACAGTGCTCCACCCTGAAAAAGCATTCCAATTTGCTTTCTCATTTCCTTCTTATCCTTAAAATCAAGCTCATTAAAAATAACATTGTCAAAAATAACCTGTCCCTTTTCAATATCATGTAGACCTACAATTGATTTTAAAAGTACCGTCTTCCCTGAACCGCTTTGCCCAATAATAAGATTTGTTTTTCCTTTTTCAAATAATACATTAATGTTCTTTAAAACCTGAACACCGCTAAATGATTTTGAAATGTTCTTTACTTCTATCATGAAAGCAATAATTGTGTGAGAATTACATTGAAAAGCAAAATAAATATACTGCTAAGAACTACTGCTTTAGTACTTGATCTACCAACTTCTAACGATCCTCCATAAGAATAGTAACCGTGATATGCAGATATTGAAGTAATTAAAAAAGCAAACACTGCCATTTTAATTAATGCATAGACAATATAATATGGAATAAAAGCGTATTGAATACCATAAATATAATCCTGGGTTGTCATTACTCCAGTTGAAATTCCTGCAATCCAACCACCAAAAATACCAATGATCATACTCATTAAACATAAAAAGGGTGAAAAGAAAATTGTAGCAACAATTTTTGGAAGAATAAGATAGCTTGCAGAGTTTACTCCCATTATTTCCAGAGCATCAATTTGTTCAGTAACACGCATTGTTCCAATTTCAGATGCAATATTTGATCCGATTTTTCCTGCTAATATAAGCGCTACAATAGTTGATGAAAATTCCAGCAGCAAGGTGTCTCTCGCAGTTAAACCTATTAAATATTTTGGATATATTGGATTCTCAGTATTATATGCAGTTTGTATTGTTATCACTGCACCCATAAATATTGATATTATAGCAACAATTCCTATTGAATTTATTCCTAACTTATCAATTTCTTTAATTGTTTCTCTATAATATATTTTAATCTTTTCGGGTTTAGAAAATACTCTAAAAAGAAGCATAAAATATTTACCTATATGATAAAAAAGACCCATGAAACAAGATATTTGAGTCAACAAATATACTAAATAATCAAAGATTTTTTTAAATACAATTATTTAAAAATATTTTTATTCTTAATCCTTTTTATTCGCTTTGCATTTTGTAATTTAGTAAATATTTATATTTATATAAAATATATCAAAATGGAAGACAATTATTGTGTAATAATGGCTGGTGGTGTTGGAAGTAGATTTTGGCCATTAAGTAAAATGAATAAACCGAAACAATTTTTAGATATTCTTGGAACTGGAAGAACGCTTTTACAAATGACTTTTGATCGATTTAAGGCTATTTGTCCAGTTGAGAATATTTTAATTGTTACAAGTATATCATACAAGGAAACCATTTTAGAACAGCTCCCTGAATTAAAAGAAGATCAAATATTGCTAGAATCAGCACGAAGAAATACAGCTCCATGTATAGCCTATGCAAATTATAAGATTCTTAAAATAAATCCTAATGCTAAAATTGTTACTGCCCCTTCAGATCACCTAATTTTAAAAGAAAATGAATTTAGAAAGGTAATAAAAGAAGGTCTTAATTTCGTATCGGAGAATGACGCTTTACTAACTTTAGGAATTAAACCAAGCAGACCTGAAACAGGTTATGGTTATATTCAGGTTAACGGTAATAAAAATATTTCTGAAAATAAAAATATTTATAAAGTAAAGACTTTTACAGAAAAACCTAATAAAGATTTGGCAAAGGTGTTTTTTGAAAGTGGTGAATTCTTCTGGAATGCTGGTATTTTTATTTGGTCATTAAATTCTATCATGAATGCATTTAAATCGTATTTACCTGAAGTCGATTCATTATTCAATGAAGGAATTGATTTATTTAATACTGAAAAAGAGCAAGAATTTATTTCTGAAACCTATACAGAATGCAAAAATATTTCAATTGATTACGGTGTGATGGAAAAAGCAGATAATGTATATGTATATGGAAGTAATTTCGGTTGGGCGGATTTAGGAACATGGGGTTCTTTGCATGAAAATATTACTAAAGATAAAAATAAGAACTCAATTATTGGTAGCAATGTTTTTTCGTACGAACTAAAAAATTGTATTGTTAATGTTCCTAAAGAAAAACTAGTTGTCCTTCAAGGATTAGAAGATTATATAATCGTTGAATCAGATGATATACTGCTGGTTTGTAAAAAGGAAGATGAGCAAGAAATAAAACAATATGTAAATGATATAAAACTTAAACTTGGTGAAAAATACCTATAAAAAAGAGACGCTTATAGCGTCTCTTTTCTTATATATTAATCATTATTAGAATTCCCATAAATCATGTTCAACCTCAAATAGCTCTTGTTTAATTTTTTCAGCTTCTTGCAATTGATTTAGTCCTTGCATATAAGCGGCAACTTGCCTGTTTTCGTAAACATTTGTTTCTCTTACAATATAACTATTAAATCTTCTTTGCCAAAAAATATCGTCAAAACTAATTCTTTGAGCATCATTGTTTCTGTTAAATACTTCCTGTCCTGCAAATAATGGTCTTGCTTCATCAAAGTAAATCCAGAATGTTCTTCGCTTCCTTTCTTGCCCTGTTTCAATATCCAAATATTTTCTAATTGGGCAAATCCCAAGCACTCTAACTTTCATAGTTGAATGTTGTTTATCAAAATACCATTGCTCTTTTATCTCATACTGATAAACTTCGTCATATTTAATTTCACCTTCTATTACAGTTTGAACTAATTCGCCTGTATTAGGGTCAGGAACATATTGAGTATCAGGTAATGCATCAAACATTAAATAAACTTCGTCTCTTGTAGCCAGCTCCTTAAATTCATGATCTTTAAAGGCTGTAAGTCCTTCGTTATTAATTCCATATATTAAAAGACTAATTAAGCTTTTTCTGTCATCCATATCAACAATAGGATAGTAAAATGGATGATTCATTTTTTCTCTACAATCAATAACTTGCCATATCTTTTTTGTCCATAATATATCTGCTTCTCTCAAATCAGGGTATGGTACAGGTCTTTTTCCTGGTATATTCTCTTTAATATATACACCATCGTTTACGTTTTGGGCATAACTTTGTTGTTCATTAAATATTGCACCTATAAATCCAATAAGGAGAAAAACAACAAAAAATCTTTTCATAGCCATATTTTTAAATTTTAAATAATTTCAAATACAATAGGGGCCAAGTTTCTAACACTGCCATCAGGCCCAATAGCTTTAATATCCTCTATATTTAATCTTTGAGATCTTCGTAAGTTTTTAATTAAGTCTTGTTGAGCTTTTGTAAATACATTACCTTTGGTGGCTGCATCAATTGTGTACCCTCCTCTGTCAGTTGTAGATACAGTAAATTCTATGATTTTAAACTCCAAGTCAAAATCGAAATTTTCCATAACAGCAAAAACACCTGTTTGAGCGGCTAATACATTCCTTGCTATTTTTCCTCCCTTTTTACCTGCAACTTGAACAACAGGATCTGGTAATCCTTTTACCCTAAATGGAGCAACACCCATATTTCTTCGTGCTCCATCGATTTCAGCAATAACAGTTATTAAACTATTCCCAGGTCGTTTAGGGTTTACTATAAATTCACCATCTCTTTGCTTTCTAATTGTTGCATTGGTTATAGAAGGGAAAACCTTATTTCCAGGAACTCCGGCAATAGAAACACTTACAGGATTATCTACTCCCACATAAAATACATTCATTTTAGTAGGCGAAACAACTAAGTTGGGCTTAGCAATTTGATAGCTTTGTCTAAACGTTTTAGTTATATAACTTCCATCAGGTTTTTGCAATTTAATAATTCCTCCCCAGGTTTGAGTACCAAGACTTGTACCTAATCTTTCAAACTTACCTTTACCCTCAACAACATCTAAAGAATCATACTGACCGATCATTTCATATTCCCAGTCTTGAGTTTCTTCATTATATGTTGAGTCATATCTTCCAATAAATACAATAGGAGGTTGGGTAGTATCCATTGCTGCAACAAATACATCAGCTTTATATGGATTCCCCTGTAATACGTAACTAGTATTAGGAATAACAGTTGCCTCTAAACTATTAAATGGAATACTTCCTGCAGAAATTTGATTAAATAAGTACTGTACAATTTCTGCTTCCGAATTCCTTATATCTAGTTGTATCTTTGTTAAAAGTGGCATTACCGCAGCTATAGGCATGTGGTAAAAATTCTTAACTTCCCAGGTTTTCTTTTCACCATCCTCAGATCTTTCAGGGTCTTCTGTGTTTAAATTTATTTCTATTGCATGAGCTACTGCAACATGTTTTTCTGGATCTTCTATCAATCCAAGTAAATATTCACGATGTTCTTTCAATTTTTCTCTCAACTCGTATGCTTTACCATCATTTTCGCCAATTAGGAAATTAGTTGCACCATCATATTTATCCTTTCCTTCTATATTCTCACCATTTATTTCTCCATCCTCACCTATAACACCATCATCAATACCACCTTGTCCATTGATAGTAATTATTTCTTTTTTTAATCCGTGGATGTACTCTAAAAGTTCGTCTGTTCTTCTTTTAACCTCATCTGCGTCCGTTTTCCAAGGCCCTACCTTTGTAGGATTCTGAACAAATTGCTGTTGAAACTCACCATATAGTTCTCTATTTTTTTCAGAGTATATTTCGGTTGTTTTTACTAATCCTTTATCAACAGCATCGAAAGCATCAAGAACTTCTGCAGAAACGTTTAATGCTAACATAGCTGTTAACACTAAATACATCATACCAATCATTTTCTGCCTGGGGGTTTCTTTACCGTGACCCATAACTAATTATTTTCTTGAACAATTATTTGTTAGTTATATTCATTGCCGACAGCATATTTCCATATACATTATTTAGTGCTGCCAAGTTGTTATTCAGTTTTGCTAATTCTTCACGATAAACATTTGTTTCATCCACAGAGCCTTTAAGATTATTCATAATTGAATCTAACTCTTCATATAAGCTCTTTGATGATTTTAAATGTTCATTTGTACTTTGCATTTGTAATTCGTAAACAGAATTTAAAGCAGATAAATTTTTATTTAATGATTCAAGTTTTTCATTGTATGATTGATTTCCATTAGAAATCATTTCAATATTTGTTTGTATTTTTTCTTCAATACTTTTATAATTATTGAGGAATCCATCACTAGCTTGAGCAAATTGTTCTGCAACATTTTTACTTGTTTCGTCTATTATTTCAGAAGATTTGCTATAAGAATCTACTAAACCATTCACGGAGCTACTTAATTGATCGGCAGACTGTCCATAAGATTCTGTCATTGAAGAAACAGATTCAGAAGCTGCTTGAATATTATCAACAAATTGATTTGTTGCTTGTGCTGCATCAGCAACATTCATCAAATTCTGTGTTGTTTGATTTAAATTTTTTAGACCTTTACCTAATTTTTCAAATAATTCAGGTTTTATATCTGCACTTTCAAGCATTTCGTCAAGTTTTCCAAAACCTCCTCCTCCTCTAGAAACTTCTGCTTTGCGAGATTCAGGCATCAAAAAATCTTCATCTTCGCTAATTCCAGCTAATTCAGGATACACCAAAGTCCAATCGACCTCTTCATGCATTGGTTCAAATGCTGAAAAGAAGAAAATTATTACTTCCGTTCCCATACCTACTATCAACATTTCGGTAGCAAATGGCCAGTGATTAATTTTAAACAACGCACCCATAATAACCACGGCTGCTCCCCAGCCATATAATTTGGCCATAAATTTCTTCCACTTTGAACCTTGTACTAATTCTGAAATATTAATCATAACACAAAACTTTAAGTTTCTATAAACAACTATTAATTAACTCCAAGATAAGATCGTACACATCTAAAGCCAATGTACGCCTTAGAAGAATCTTGAAATTCATATGTTCTGGTTCCGTTCTGTAAAAAATAACCGATATCTTTCCATGAACCACCTCTTAGAACTTTACGTCTCATTGAAGGAGGATCGTCAGGTAGAGCTTCATAATTATAATCAGGATTCATATCATGCATGAAACTATAGGCTGATTCATCAAATGCATTAGCTGTCCACTCAGAAACATTTCCAGCCATATCAAAAAGTCCATATTCATTTGGTGAATAACTTCCAACAGCTACAGGTATCATCCCTCCATCATCGATATAATTACCTCGTAAAGGCTTAAAATTCGCTAAGAAACATCCCTGTTTATTTCTAGTATACATACCTCCCCATGGATACATTGATAGATCCAAATTACCTCTAGCAGCATATTCCCACTCAGATTCCGTTGGTAATCTATAATCCTGAACAAAACCTTCTCCAGATTTCATTAATTCATTATTTAAATATTGAGTTCTCCATACAGTAAAAGCTCTGGCCTGTTTCCATGTAACTCCGACTACAGGATAATTATCATATGAAGGATGCCAAAAATACATGTTTGTATATGGCTCATTAAACGAATATGTGAAATCACTTATCCAGCAAAGTGTATCAGGATATACATTAATAACATCTCTAAGTACAAAAGCAGAACGATCTTCAACATCCATTCTTTCTCCTTGAGCATTTATTGCAGATCCACTATATTCCTTTGTCTCGAAATTATATCTATTAGAAGTAAGAGCCGCCTGTTTCATATCTACACGGTAATATTCATACATTAATTTTCGAGTATCGATTTCTTTGCGTCTATAAAATCTTTCATGTTCTGCTAAATATAATTCATTTAATATTTCTGTTTGCTCTTCGTCCATTGGATCTATTTCAACTTCCCAATTTATTACTGGAGGTTCAATTGGATTACCAAATTCATCTTCCGCAATTAGAAAATCTTCTATTTGTTCACCTAATTTACGTCTCATAATAGAATCGCGAACCCAAAAAACAAATTGACGGTACTCATTATTAGTTATTTCTGTTTCATCCATCCAAAATGCATCGACAGAAATGGTTCTTTGATAGGCGGTCATAGCCCATGCAACATCCTGATCGCTTGGTCCCATATTAAAACTACCCATGGGAACAAATACCATACCATGGGGTTGAGACTCAAACCAGCCTTTTCTTCCCTGAACGCCCGTAAGTTCGCCAGGATTGGTATTGGTGCAAGCAAATGAAATTGCCAATAGTATGCTAACAATAAGTAATTTTTTCATGATATTTTAAATATTTATTTTGCAAAATAACAATAATTCTTCAAATTCGTGTTATAAAATTCTATAAAAATCTTATACTCTTATACTTTTCTGGTGATTTATCCTTTTTTACATCTAAACAAAATCCCATCATTATTTCATGTGTTCCTTTATTATATTCAATTAAATCAGAGACTACAAAATCGTATGAATAGCTAATTTTCACCCATTTAAATAGTTCTAATCCAAAAATACCAGAAATTGCATTATCCGTTCTTAATGAAACGCCTCCCCATAACTTTTTATTGTATTCAATTAAAGCATTTACAGCCAATTGTGAGTTTGTGCCGTCAGATTGAACTAATACGCTTGGCTTAAATTCCAATAAAGGATTATTAAATGGAAGGTTATAACCAGCAGTAATATAATAATGACGCTTTAATGTTGGTGTTCCTTTTTCATATGTAAACTCAGGTTCGTTTAAATGAGTTGATGAAATACCTAAGTATAAATCCTGAGTTTTATAAAATAGACCAAAACCAAAATCTAAATAAGATAACGCTTCGCTTTTCTGATTTGGGATTGCAGGATCATTCTCGTAGGGTTCTTCAGGAGTATTCCAAGTTGCGTCTAAAGCAGAATTTGCAACCCCCCATTTTACACCTATTCCCAACTTACCATTTCCAACTGGTTGTTTATAAGCAATCGATATATTTACTTTAAAGTTTTTATCAAAGCCTAGCACATCATTTTCTAATGAAAGTCCTAATCCAAATCTGTTTTTTATTGCTGCATCAACATTAAAAATTGTAACTCGCGGTGCTCCATCAAATTCCGTCCATTGTGATCTTTGCATTGCATATGCACAAATTTTATCTTCACTTCCAGCATAACCAGGATTTGTAAGTAATTGTGTATAATTGAATTGGGTAAATTGAGGATCTTGTTGTGCTTTTAAAAGCAAAGAAACCATTATAAAAATGGCAAGAAATAGAATCCGTTTTTTCATATTAAATACTATATTCCTCAATTATATTAAAGATTACCATAGGTAAAGTAAACAAAAATAATATTTCTATACAAATTTTATAAACATTTAAATGTTCATAAATAAGTAAAGACACTTCTTTTATACTGCTGAAAAATAATAAAGTTACTCCCGAATTATTTTTTTAGCAAAAATTTTTACGAATGAATTAATTTCATTCATTAATCTTTTGAAATGCTTTCACCCATCTATCAGGAACATCCCCATTACCAGCTTCCACATAATCATCATAAGTGCATGATATCAATATATGGTTTATTGAATTTGACTTTACGCTAGGCACTTCTAACCACCAGCGATTAGATTTTTCACTTTTATAAAAAACTAGTTCGTGTTCTAAACTATCTAGGTTTACAATATATTTTTTGTAATGTTGATCGTTTTCGTATGGATATTCATTTATTTTATTAATATATCCATCGATAAAATACCAGATTATTTGGGCAATTAAGTGTGCTGTTTGAAAATTAATATCAGACTTGTAATTATAATCATAAATTCCAAACGAAGACAACTTATTACTCAAACCGACATATCTAGCTAATTGGCAAATTTCTTCACCGTAATACCCGTTTGGAGAAGGACGTATTTGTCCAAAAGCATCAGCTTGTCTGATAGATGAAATATTTAATCCAATTAAGTCAGCGTCTCTAAAAATAGGTTCTACTTCGCTTATTTTAGATCGAATTTGGCCTAATCTGTATGTAAAATGAAGTTGATCTGAAAGGTATTTTAATATTTTAGAACCTACAAAATGCTTTTGATATCCAATATTTGAGAAAAAGAATAAGGAATTATTATTTTCTATAATAATTTTCCATAATGCAGATTTTATTGATTTTTCTCGACTCTCAACAATATTTATTCGACTATCAATTGATACCAAGTTTATTCTTTTTTCTAGTTTTTGATAGGCAAGATAGTTTGGATATAAGATATCTTCTGAATTTCCAATAATTAATGGAATANTATTTAAAGAGATTAATTCAACAATGACATCTCTTAATCCAACAGATAGGTCATTAAGGGTATTACCTCCCTTTAAATTTCCCAAATCATAAATTAGGACTTTTTTATTAAAAGCAGATAAACTATATAAATGCTTTCTAATATTTATTAATCCGATTTCAGCTTCAGTATTATTTGAATGATTATTTACAACTCCAATAATAGCAATATCAGCATCTTCAATATTGTTTATTTTATTTTCACTTGAATGAATTGAAATGAAAGAATATAATTGTTCTTTTAAATTAATATAATCATTATTTTCAAATTTTATATCAATCGGATTAAAATAATCATTCAAGTTCATTTAAGGAAGTTATGTTGGTTTGATTTTCTATTTTTTTGTTGGTTTCTTTTTGGTACTCTTCTTTGCTGTCTTTTTTGGCTTTTCTTTTTTGCTATTCCCGTCAACAATATCCATACATTGTTTTAATGTTAAATTTTCCACTTTAACGCCTTTGGAAATTCTAAAGTTTTTCTTTTTGTATGAAATATATGGGCCCCATCTCCCATTAAGAATTTGCAGATCCGTATTTTCTTCAAATATCTTAATAGTATTGGAAATATCCTTTTCTCTCTTTTCTATTATTAACTCTATAGCACGATCAAGATTAATTTTATAAGGATTATCATCCTTTTTTAGAGAAATGAATTTGGAATCATGTCTAACATAAGGTCCAAATCGACCTATCGATACTACAACCTTTTTATCTTCATACATTCCCAGATCTCTTGGAAGCTTAAAAAGTTCTAATGCATCTTCAAGTGTTATGGTTTCTAAAAGTTGACCTCTCTGAAGTGATGCAAACTTGGGTTTTTCATCATCATCTTTTAATCCTATTTGGACCATTGGTCCGTAAGGGCCAATTTTTGCAGTTACAGGCTTTCCTGTTTCAGGATCATTTCCAAGCAATCTTTCTCCTACACTTCTGCTGGATTTTTCAAGTGTAGTTTCAACAGTTTTATGAAATGGCTTGTAAAATTTATCTATCATTTTGGACCAAACTAATTTACCATTTGCTATTTCATCAAATTCTTCTTCAACTGAAGCAGTAAAATTATAATTTAATATCTCTTTAAAATGATCTGTAAGAAAATCATTAACCACCATTCCAATATCACTAGGGAAAAGTTTGTTTTTTTCTGCTCCTGTTATTTCCTTTTTATTTAATTCACTAATTTGACCATTAACTAAATTATAAGCAATATATCCTCTTTCTCTACCAGGTCTGTCTTCTTTAACAACATATCCTCTATTCTGAATTGTTGAAATTGTTGGAGCATATGTAGATGGCCTTCCGATCCCCAATTCTTCAAGCTTTTTAACTAAACTAGCTTCTGTAAATCTTGGAGGTGAATATGTAAATCTTTCGACAGCTTGAATTGAATTATATTCTAATCTTTCTCCCTTATTAACTGCAGGTAATAAACCTTTTGATTCTTCTTCATTTTCATCGTCAGTTGATTCAAAATATACTTTTAAAAATCCGTCAAATTTAAGTACTTCTCCATTTGCAATAAATTTATGATCATCATTTGAAATATCAATCGTAATGGTTGTCCTTTCAAGCTGAGCCTCGCTCATTTGTGAAGCTATAGTTCTTTTCCAGATTAAATCATATAATCTTTGTTCTCTATCAGAACCTGTCACTGATTGCTTATCAAAAAATGTAGGTCTAATAGCTTCATGAGCCTCCTGTGCTCCTTTAGATTTTGTTTTGAAATTTCTTGTTTTAAGATATTTTTCACCAAACTCCTTAAGAATAACATTTTTTGCTGCTCCTATTGCCATCGATGATAAATTAACAGAATCCGTTCTCATGTATGTGATTTTTCCAGATTCATATAATTTCTGTGCAATAGCCATTGTTTGAGCTACTGAGAATCCAAGTTTTCTACTCGCTTCCTGCTGTAAAGTTGATGTAGTAAAAGGCGCAGCAGGTGATTTTTTACTTGGTTTCTTTACAATATTAGAGATTTCAAAAGATGCTGATTTGCATTGCTCAAGTAATTTGATGGTTTTTTCGGGTGATTTAATTTTTTCCGACAACTCCGCTTTTAATTCCTCGTTTTTAATTGTTTTAAAAAGTCCGGTGAATTTAAAAAAAGACTCGCTTTTAAAATTTAAAATCTCTCTTTCCCTTTCAACTAAAAGCTTAACGGCAACTGACTGAACTCTACCAGCAGAAAGTGCTGGTTTTACTTTTTTCCATAATACAGGAGATAATTCAAATCCTACTAAACGATCTAATACCCTTCTTGCTTGTTGTGCATTTACCAAATTCTCATCAATTGATCTAGGGGTTTTTATAGCATTTTGAATTGCTTCTTTTGTTATTTCGTGAAAAACGATTCTTTTTGTTTTTTCTAATTCTAAGTCAAGTACTTTCATCAAATGCCAAGCTATAGCTTCTCCTTCACGATCTTCATCAGAAGCCAACCAAACTAACTTTGCTTCCTTTGCTAATTTTTTTAATTCTTTAACAACTGCTTTTTTATCATCAGGTATAATATATTGAGGCTCATAATTTTTCCCAATTTCAATTCCTAAATTCTTTTTTGCTAAATCTCTTATATGACCAAAACTCGATTTAACTTGAAAATCTTTTCCTAAAAACTTCTCAATTGTCTTTGCTTTTGCAGGTGACTCAACTATTACTAAATTTTCAACCATGAATTATTATATTTTGAGGAACAACTTAAAACGACACAAAATTAATATAAATAGTATTTCAACTTCAAAATTTCTAATTAAATATTATTTAATTAATTTTACGACCAGTCGAAAACTGGCAATATGAACAAAATTAATTTTACAACAAAATTTTATATAAGATTGTTTTGGGCACTTATTGTAATCCCAATTATTACAATCATTTTACTTTTCATATTAATCTCATTTGAAAAATTAGGCGAAATGCCTAGTTTTAAAGAATTAGAAAACCCTGAAAACAATTTAGCTTCCGAAATATATACAGATGATGAGATATTAATAGGTACAATCTTTTGGGATAATCGATCTTTTACAAAGTTTGAAGATTTACCAAATAATGTAATTGATGCTTTAATAGCAACAGAAGATGTTAGGTTTCACAAACATTCTGGAATTGACGCAAGAGGATTAGGAAGAGTTTTAGTTTACTCCATTTTAATGAATAAAAAATCTTCAGGCGGAGGAAGTACTATTACACAGCAACTTGCTAAAAATCTTTTTCCTAGAGATACAACCTCGTACAGGTCTAAGATTGGGCGAAAAGTCCATTTAGGTATAACAAAATTTAAAGAATGGGTTACGGCTGTTAAGCTTGAACGCAATTATACAAAAAATGAAATAATTGGGATGTATTTAAACACAGTGCCATTTGGAGGTATTACTTATGGTATTAAATCAGCATCTAAAACTTATTTTAACAAAACTCCTGATTCCTTAAAAATTGAAGAATCTGCCTTACTAGTAGGTTTATTAAAAGCACCTAGTTATTATAGCCCGGTAAGACATCCTGAAAGATCTAGGCTTAGAAGAAATATTGTTTTAAGCCAGATGAATAAATACAATTTTATTTCATCTGAAGAATTTGATTCATTAAGCATTTTGCCTATTGAATTAAATTACAAAGTGCAAGATCATAATGTTGGTTTAGCTACTTATTTTAGAGAATATCTGAGACTTACATTAAATAAATCGAAACCAAACAAAAGGAATTATTTTTCTTGGCGTGATTACAGAAATGATTCAATAGAATGGTATACTAATCCTTTATATGGTTGGTGCAAAAAAAATAATAAACCAGATGGATCAAATTATGATTTATATCGTGATGGATTAAAAATCTATACTACAATCGACTCCAAAATACAAAAATATGCTGAAGAGTCTCTAGTAGAGCACCTTAGTATTGAATTGCAAGATGATTTTAATACGGAGCAAGAAGAAAATCCGAATGCACCTTATTCTGAAGAATTAAGTGAAGAAGAACTACAAGATATTATTGATTTAGCTATTCGTCGAACTGAAAGATACAGAACGCTTCGAAGAATTGCTGTTGATCTGGATTCAATTAAAGCTGTGTTTAATACTCCTACTGAAATGACCGTTTTTTCATGGAGAGGAGATATAGACACAATAATGACTCCATTAGATTCTTTGCTGTATTATAAGAATTTTTTAAGAGCTGGATTTCTATCATTAGATCCGCATAATGGATATGTTATAGCATATGTTGGAGGTCCTGATTTTAGACATTTTAAGTACGATCATATAACACAAGGAAAACGACAAGTTGGTTCTACAATAAAACCTTTTTTGTATACTCTTGCAATGCAAGAAGGATATTCACCTTGCCATGAGGTTCCAAATGTTCCAAGTACATTTATGCTTAATGATACCACTTGGACTCCTAAAAACTCTGGCCCTTCTAGTAAAGATGGACAAATGGTTACTCTCAAATGGGGATTAGCTAATTCTGTTAATTACATTTCAGCATGGTTGATTAAGCAATTTAATCCTGTTTCTGTAATTGATGTTATGCGTAAAATGGGAGTAAGTAGTAGAATATCAGCTGTTCCTTCTATATTCTTAGGCACATCCGACATTTCACTTTTCGAAATGACAAGTGCGTATTCAACATTTTCGAACAAGGGAGTGCATGCTCAACCTATTTTTGTTACAAGAATTGAAGATAAAAACGGCAATATCCTTGCTCAGTTTACATCTACAAAAAATGAAGCCATTAGCGAACAGACTGCGTTCCTTATGACAACTCTTCTACAAAGTGTTGTAAAAGAAGGCTCTGGAGGAAGAGTTAGATGGAAATATGAATTGTATAATGAAATCGGAGGAAAAACAGGTACAACTCAAAATCATTCCGATGGTTGGTTTATGGGTGTTACTCCAAATCTGGTTTCAGGCGTATGGGTTGGTGGCGAAGATCGAAGTATTCACTTTAAAGGAATTGGACAAGGGGGTGGACATAATATGGCACTTCCGGTTTTCGCCTTATTTATGAAAAAGGTATATAAAGATTCAACTATAGTTGGTATTTCTCAAGATGATGAGTTTGAAGAACCATTGAATTTTTCAATAGAAATTGATTGCGATAAATTTAAAGATAATCAGACGGAACCGGATGATTTCGACAACGACTTTTTCTAGTTATTTTTAATTGCAGGAATTGATTCAATTAGATTTTTAGTATATTCTGAAGCAGGTGACTTATAAATTTCATCTGCATTGTTAATTTCAACATTTTCACCATTTTTCATCACTAATATTCTATCAGACATATATTTTACTACTGATAAATCATGAGAAATAAAAATATATGTTAAATTAAACTCATCCTTTAAATCATTTAATAAATTCAGTATTTCGGCCTGAATAGAAACATCCAATGCTGATACTGATTCATCACATATTATAAACTCCGGTTCTAGTATTAAGGCACGTGCTATTGCAATTCTCTGTCTTTGCCCTCCTGAAAATTCATGTGGATATTTATAATAACTTTCAGGTTCCAATTTTACTTTCTTCAACAATTCAAAAACTCTTTCTCTTCGTCCTGATTTTGATTTACTTAAACCATGCACTTTCAGCGGCTCAGATAAAGCTTCTCCAATTGTTATTTTTGGATTTAATGATGAATATGGATCTTGAAAAATGATTTGAACATTTTTTCTAAACAGTTTAAGTTCTTTGTTTGACAATCTGTTTAAACTAATACCTTTATATTCTATTGAACCTGAATTTTTTTCCAATAACTGAGCTATTATTCTACCAAGTGTAGTTTTACCGCAACCAGACTCTCCAACTAAACCCAATGTTTCTCCACGAAATACATTAAAACTTAAATCTTTTATAGCCACTTGCTGCCTTATTACATTTCCCATGAAATTTCTTTTAGAAACAAAAGATTTATCTAGATGATTTACACTTAAAATAACTTCATTAAAGGATATATCTTTATTTTTTTGTATTTGTTTTGATTTATTAAGTCCTTCATTAGGTTCAATATAATCTTTAAGAACAGGTAATCTTTTATTTGATAAGTTTAACTCCGGACGGCAATTTAATAATCCTTTAGTATATGGATGTTGAGGATTTAAAAGAATTTGTTGGGATTTTCCAGATTCAACGATCTTACCCTTATACATAACAAGCACATCGTCTGCTATTTGAGATATTACTCCTAAATCGTGAGATATAAAAATTATACTCATTTGATAATTTCTCTGTATTTCCAATAAAAGCTCTAATATTGCTTTTTGTACTGTAACGTCTAATGCAGTGGTTGGTTCGTCGGCAATCAATATCGAAGGATTTAAAGCAATTGCCATAGCAATCATCACACGTTGTTTTTGGCCTCCTGAGATTTCGTGAGGATAACTATTATAAATTCTATGCGGATTCGGAAGTTTAACTTCATCAAATAATTCCATAACACGAACCCTTGCATTTTTATGAGAAATTTTAGTATGATTAGTTATTATTTCAAAAACCTGGTAACCACATCGTAAAGAAGGATTAAGTGATGTCATTGGTTCTTGAAAAATCATTGAAATACACTTTCCGCGTAATTTTAACAATTCTTTATTTTCTAATAATAATGTGTCAATTTCTTTATTGTCTAAATAATAAAGAATTTCTCCATTACTAATTTGCGCATTATTTGGAAGTAAATTTAATATTGAAAGCGCAGTGAGTGATTTTCCCGAACCTGATTCACCAACTATTCCAAGTGTTTTTGATTTATCTAATACAAAAGAAACATTTTTAAGAACCTGTTTTTCTCCAAGTTTACTTTTAAATGATAAGGACAAATTTTTTACTTCAAGTAGTTTCACAGAACCTAATTTCTTTTAAAAAGTGATCTGAAAAGTTCTTCAA
Source organism: Bacteroidota bacterium (assembly GCA_042584405.1). Classification (GTDB taxonomy): domain Bacteria; phylum Bacteroidota; class Bacteroidia; order Bacteroidales; family UBA12077; genus UBA12077. The sequence continues at coordinate 10,558 of JBHOSR010000016.1, read as the reverse complement.
CCCGCGATACTTTTACGATTTCAATTTGATATTTTGATTCCTCTAATCCCTTTGTATTGAATTTGGATATATAGATCTTTTTAAAACCTAATTTATCAGCTTCGCTAATTCTTTGGTCTATTCGTGTTACAGGTCTTATTTCTCCAGTAAGTCCAACTTCTCCAGCAAAACAAATATTTTTATCAATATGTAAATCAAGGTTTGAAGATAAAACTGAGGCAATAACTGCTAAATCTGTTGCAGGATCATCAACTTTTATTCCTCCTGCAATATTTAGGAATACATCTTTTTGCGCTAATCGGAATCCTGCTCTTTTTTCAAGAACGGCTAGTAGCATTCCTAATCTTCTATTATCGAAACCTGTTGAAGATCTTTGCGGTGTTCCATAAGCTGCTGAACTTACCAGTGCTTGAATTTCAATTAGTAAAGGTCTTGCACCATTAATAGTTGATGCTATAGAGGTACCACTTAAATTGTCGTCCGACTGAGTAATTAATATTTCCGAAGGATTAGAAACTTCCCTTAATCCTTTATTGCTCATTTCAAAAATTCCTAATTCAGAAGTGGAACCAAATCTGTTTTTGGTCGTGCGCAAGATTCTATACATATGGTTGTGGTCACCCTCAAATTGCAACACGGTATCAACAATATGTTCCAGTACTTTAGGTCCAGCTAAAGTACCGTCCTTAGTAATATGTCCGATTAAAAAAACAGGCATGCTTTTTTCTTTTGCAAATTTCAATAATGAGGCAGCTGTCTCTCTAATCTGTGAAACCGTACCGGCTGAAGATTCAAGTTTATCGGAATATAAGGTTTGAATAGAATCTATTATGAGCAAGTCAGGAGTAACATTCAAAGTTTGCGTAAAAATATTTTCCAACAATGTTTCACTTAAAATCAAGCAATTATCATTTTTAAGATTTAGTCTTTCAGCTCTCATTTTTAATTGTTGAGGACTTTCCTCTCCTGAAATATAAAGAACCTTTAAATGATTTAATTTTAAGGCTACTTGCAACGAAAGTGTTGACTTTCCTATCCCTGGTTCACCCCCAATTAATATCATTGAGCCAGGTACAAGTCCCCCTCCTAAAATTCGGTCTAATTCATTTATTTTTGTTGATATTCTTCCTTCTTTCTTGCTTTTAATTTCAGAGATTTTTTGAGGAATTTGTTTTTCTGTTTCGTAAGGAAGTTGACTATGTTTAACTGATTTAGTAACAATTTGCTCAACATAGGTATTCCATTCTCCACATGCTGGACATCGACCAATCCATTTAGCTGATTCGGCTCCGCAATTCTGACAAAAATATACCGATTTTGATTTTGCCATATTAATCTTTTTTCAATTTTTCAATAATAGTAGTTGTAGAATAACCTTCAATAAAATCGATCGTAACCACTCTTCCTCCTTTTGCTGTAACAATATCTTGTCCCACTATATCTTGTGTCTTATAATCACTTCCTTTAATCAACACATCGGGCTGTACTCGCTTAATAAGATCATATGGAGTATCTTCATCAAATAGAATAATCGCTGAAACAAAACTCAATGAAGCTAATAGAATTGCCCGGGCATATTCATCCTGAATAGGCCGCGAATCTCCCTTTATCCTTTTTACAGAATTATCTGTATTCAGTCCAATTACCAAAACATCACCGTGATTTGCTGCTTGTGCTAAATATTCAACATGTCCTCTATGCAAAATATCGAAACAACCATTAGTAAAAACTATTTTTTGATTTTTTAAGTTCCAGTAAGTTAATAAAGGTTCGATATTATTTATATCAACAATCTTAGATTGAATAACATCCAATTTATCCATAAGACAATTATTTAAAGATGAATCTGTAAATTTAAATATTATTTTTTCTTTTCCGGCGGGATTTAAAAAATAAGGCAAATACAGAAAATGTTCCCAGAATTAAGACTAGAAAAACCTGTGACTCATGTTGTATAGTTGCAAAAACAAGACCATCTGTTTTAGAAATTCCGTAAAGGGTGAGTCCTGATGAAATAATCCAGTGAAAAGCGCCAATACCTCCCTGCACGGGTGCCGACATACCCAATCCTCCTATTACAAGTAGAAATAAGCCATCAATGGGTTTTAAACCTTGTGTTGCTGGTATTGAAAAGATCACAACGTAGGTCATTAGAAAATACATGAGCCAAATAAAGAAGGTATGAAATAAAAACATTTTTCTACTCCTCATTTTAGTTACAGTTTTAATACCCGAAATTACTCCACGTATAATTCTTCTAATTTTTAAAATTATTCGAACTCTTTTAAATCTTTTTCTGAAATAATAAAACAAGCCAATAGCAGATCCAATAACAATTATTATAATTAACCAGTAGTAAATTGAAAAATCAATGGTACTAATAAACTTTTTAGATATTGGAATAAAAACATTTTCTTTAATGAATAATCCAAACGATTCTATTTTAGCAATAAAAATTACAAAAAGCAATAATAGTAGAACGACTAAATCTATGGTTCTTTCAATAATTACGGTTCCAATTAAAGAATCCATTGGTATTTTATCAGATCTTGTTAAAGCACCACAACGACTTATTTCTCCAATTCGGGGAAAAGCTAGATTTGCCAGGTAACCAAACATAACAGCATACAGCACATTCTTTACAGGAGGATTATAATTTAAAGGTTCAATTAATAGCTTCCACCTATATGCGCGACTAACATATCCAATAAAAGCAAAAAAGAGAGATAAAAGCACCCAATAATAATTAGCGCTTTTTAAATCATTAACTAAAGTATTAAAATCTACACCTTTAAATGCAAGGTATAAAAGAATAATTCCAATTGTTAAAAAAACAAAAAAATTAAATATTCTTATAATTTTTCGTTTCAAGGATTTAAATTAATTTATTGGTTGCGGTATCTGGAAATATTAAATCCGGCTTAAAATTTTTAGCCTCTTTAAAGTCCATAGAAGCATAAGAGATAATTATGATCACATCGCCTACAGTAGCTTTTCTTGCTGCGGGTCCATTTAAACAAATTTCACCTGAACTTCTTTCTCCTTTAATTACATAAGTTTCAAGACGTTCTCCATTATTGATGTTAACAACTTGCACTTTTTCATTTTCAATAATATTAGAAGCATCCATTAAATCTTCGTCAATCGTAATACTTCCAACATATTGTAAATTTGCTTCAGTTACAGTCACTTTATGTATTTTCGACTTAACAACTTCAATATTCATAATTACATCTCTAATTTAGTACAAAGTTAAGAATAAAATCTAATATTGTCTATGAGTCGTATTGTACCAACATGAACAGCAATACATCCTACTATTCCCTCTTTTTGATCCCAATCATTTATTGGTTTAAGATTTGTTTCGTCAACAATTTCAAAGTATTCTACTTCTAAAAATGGATTTTCATTAATAGTACGTATAACCCAAGTCGTTATGTCCGAAACGTTTTTATATTTCGCCTTTTTTCTTGCTTCTGAAAGAGTTTTTGAAATTAATGAAACGTTTGCTCTTTGTTCTTTCGTTAATAACATGTTTCTTGAGCTCATAGCTAAACCATCTTCTTCTCTAATAATTGGGCAAGATATTATGGAGATATTAAAATTTAATAATTTTGTTATATGCTTAATAATTGCAACTTGCTGAAAATCCTTTTCTCCAAAATATGCTTTATCTGGTTTAACTATCTCGAACAATTTACTGACAATTAATGCAACTCCTCTAAAATGACCTGGGCGATGTTTTCCTTCCATCACTTTATCTAAATTACCAAAATCAAACTCTCTATTATCCTTGGTTGGATACATTTCGTTTTCATTTGGTATAAATAGAATATTACATTTAACTTTTTTTAACTTCTCAATATCTTGTTCTAATATTCTTGGATATTTTGCATAATCATTTTTATCGTTAAACTGAGTAGGATTCACAAAAATACTAACTACCGTTATATCGTTGTTTTGATTTGAGTTCTCAATTAACGATAAATGACCATTGTGTAAAGCCCCCATGGTTGGTACAAAACCCACGCTTTTTTTATTCGCTCTCCGTTTTTCTAATTCTTCGTTCAGCCTTTTTGTGCTCTTTATGAATTTCATATTAGATTATTGCATAACGTATAATTTAGTCGGACAAAGTAAAAAATAAAATTCCAATTATTAACAATATAATAGTTCTATTAGTTTAAGGAGTCAGTAATTTGTTGATGATTAATAAATTTTTACTAATTTTGCGGTGGTTTAAATTAATTTGAGTTTCCAGATGGAAAATACAAAGGTTTTATTTATCTCACAAGAAATTACACCATATTTACCTGAGAGTAAAATGTCATTAATAGGTCGACATTTACCGCAGGGAATACAAGAGAGGGGAAGAGAAATCAGAACGTTCATGCCTAAGTTTGGATGCATTAACGAAAGGCGTAACCAGTTGCATGAAGTAATACGGCTTTCTGGTATGAACTTAATTATTAACGATACCGATCATCCTTTAATTATAAAAGTTGCTTCAATCCAAGCAGCCAGAATGCAGGTTTATTTCATTGATAATGAAGATTATTTTCATAGGAAATCTACTCTAAAGGATGAAAAAGGAAACTTTTTCGAAGATAATGATGAAAGAATTATATTTTTTGCAAGAGGTGTCCTGGAAACTGTTAAAAAGTTACGTTGGGCTCCGGATATAATTCATTGTCATGGATGGTTTACAAGTCTTGTACCGTTATATATTAAAAAAGCATATAATGAAGATCCTTTATTTGCAAATTCTAAAATAGTGTTTTCAGCTTACGATAAGGAATTTGACAAACCATTAAAAAAAGAATTCAAGGATAAACTCCTTTATGAAAATATTACTAAGAACGACATAAAAATATTAAAAGAACCTAATTACATTAACTTGAGTAAGCTAGCGGTTGAAATGTCTGATGCTACAATAATAGGTAGCAAGGCAATAAATCCAGATTTATTAAGTTTTATTAAAAATTCAGAAAAACCTTACCTTGATTTTCAAACGGAGGAGGAATATATTGATGCTTACTCAAATTTTTATGACCAAATACTTTAGAAAATTTATGAATAATATAATTTCAATGTTCAAACCTAAAAAGACATTTCAAATATTTTTAGGTATAATCCCTATTTTTATTTTGGCAATTACCTTTTCATGTGAAGTAGATCCTAGTTCGTTAGGTTCAAATTTATTGCCCGATAAAATTGGGTATCGCTATGATACAACCATAACTTTTAAAGGAAATGTATTTGAAGAAGAACCTATAGCAACTACAGATTTTGCACGTTATTCTTTAGGTATAATAAGTGATGGAAATTTTGGCACCTTTAAAGGAGAATACCTTGGGCAGTTTTTACCTTATGTTATTTCTGATACAATATGTTATTTTAACATTGACTCTGCTTATTTATTTCTTGATATTGATTCTGTTTATGGAGATCCATTTGCAAGTATTTCTTTTAATGTTTTTGAGTTAAGTTCTGAAATTGATGAAGATGAAACTTATATGTCAGATATAGATATAAGTAATTATTACACACCAGCTTTTATAAATGGAAGCAGCTCATATAGTGGAGATTCTTTAATAAAAATACCATTATCTTTTTCTTTCTATGACAGATTAACATCTGATACTGCATTTTATCGTGACAAAGAAAGTTTTTTATCTGAGTTTAATGGCCTTGCAATAATACCTGAAATTTCTGAATCTCCTGGAGGAGTTTTAGTAACTAACATTACATCTACCGATTCAAAAATTATTCTTTACTATAATGACTCATTAACATATACATATCCCTTTTCAACTGGACATAGATTTGCAAAGTACTCTAATGATTTTAGTACAGCCGTTGCAAATGATTATTTATCAAATGATGAAAATGAAAACGACAATCTACTTTTTCTTCAGGGTATAACTGGATTATCATCAAAATTAACTTTTACAAATATAGATTCATGGTTTGAGGATGACTCAAGCTATTCTGTTATAAATGCAGAATTGTTTATTCCTGTTTATCAGGATGATAACTTTGACTTATTTTTCCCTCCATATAGATTGTTTATGGAATATCATATTACTGACACAACCTTTGCATATATTAGAGATTATGAAGATCTTATTAATAAACGGAGTAATATATTTGATGGAATATATGATGAGGAAAATAATTATTACCATTTTTATATCCCGAAACATTTAATGAATGTTCTAAATAGAGATGTTGAAGATTCGTGCTTATATTTTAATATGCTTAATAAATCATTTTTCCCTCAGAGAGTAATTTTTAATTCAAGCGAAAATATTAAACTTAAAGTTACATATACAAAACACTAAGAATATGTGTGGAATAGTTGGATACATAGGTAATAAGCAAGCATACCCAATTCTAATAAACGGATTAAAAAGGCTTGAATATCGCGGATATGATTCGGCCGGTATTTCACTATTAAATAAGACTGTAAAAATCTATAAGAAAAAAGGCAAGGTTGCTGATTTAGAAGATTCTGTTTCTAATAAGGATATTAAAGGAAATATTGGAATAGGTCATACACGTTGGGCTACTCATGGAGAACCTAATGATGTAAATGCACATCCTCATGTTTCAATGAATGGACATTTTGTATTAATCCATAATGGAATAATCGAAAATTATAGCAGACTAAAGGAAAGACTTATAGATCGTGGATATAAATTCAAAACAGAAACCGATACAGAAGTATTAGCAAATTTAATTGAATATATTTATTTAAAAGGTAATGTTAGTGCTGAAATAGCAGTTAGACTAGCTCTTTCAAAAGTTGTTGGTGCATATGGACTTGCAATAATTTGCAAAGATGAGCCCGATAAATTAATTGCAGCACGAAAAGGCAGCCCATTAGTAATTGGAGTGGGTGAAGGAGAATATTTTATTGCATCAGATGCTACTCCTATTGTTGAATATACTAAAAGTGTTATTTACTTGAACGATGATGATGTTGCCATTCTTGGAAGCGAAGGCTTAACCTTAAAGACCATAAAAAATGATCAATTAACACCAAATATTCAACAAATTAATTTGGATATTGGAGAAATTGAAAAGAATGGTTTTGATCATTTTATGCTTAAAGAAATTTTTGAGCAACCAAGATCTATTCTTGACACTTTTAGAGGAAGAGTTTCAATTGATAAAAATGAAATTCGTCTTGGTGGATTATATCAAGTTTTACCTAAGTTAGTAGGAGCAAAAAGAATCATAATTATTGGTTGTGGTACCTCATGGCATGCTGGTTTGGTTGGTGAATATTTAATTGAAGATCTGGCAAGAATACCTGTTGAGGTTGAATATGCTTCAGAGTTTAGATATAGAAATCCTGTTTTATATGAAGATGATATTGTAATTGCCATAAGTCAGAGCGGTGAAACTGCAGATACTTTAGCTGCCATAAAGTTAGCCAAACAAGCTGGAGCTACAGTTATAGGAATTTGCAATGTTGTTGGATCAAGCATTCCAAGAGAAACACATGGAGGTGTTTATACACATGCTGGTCCTGAAATAGGAGTAGCCTCAACAAAAGCATTTACTGCACAAGTTACAGTTCTTACAATGATAGCAATGATGCTTGGATACGAGAGAAAACAGATTGATGATAAAACGTATGCATATCTTATTAAGGAGCTTTATGATATCCCGGCTAAAATTGAAAAGATTTTAACCAATAATGATGAATTTTTTAAAGTAAGTAGTTTATATAAAGATGCTACAAACTTTCTTTATCTCGGGCGAGGTTATTTATATCCTGTAGCATTAGAAGGAGCTCTTAAATTAAAAGAAATTTCTTACATCCATGCAGAAGGCTATCCTGCTGCAGAAATGAAACATGGGCCTATTGCTCTCATTGATGAAAAAATGCCTGTTGTTATTGTAGCAACTAAAGATAAATCATACGATAAAATCGTTAATAACATTCAAGAAGTAAAAGCACGTAAAGGAATTGTTATAGCTGTAGTTAATGAGGGTGATAAAGTAATAGAAAGCATGGCCGACCACGTTCTAGAAATTCCAGAAACTTGCGAAGAACTTTCTGCTTTGTTAACAGTTATACCTCTACAATTACTTTCATATCATATTGCTGTTCTAAGGAGCTGTAATGTTGATCAACCAAGAAATTTGGCAAAATCAGTAACCGTTGAGTAAATTATAATATTATACTAAAAAGGAGATCTTATTGATCTCCTTTTTTTTATCTTTTGTGGTATTGTTCTTCATAATATTTTTCGTAATTACCACTTAGGATATGTTCAAGCCATTCATGATTTGCTAAGTACCATTCAACTGTTTTTTCTAATCCTTCTTCAAATTGAAGTGATGGCGACCATCCTAACTCATTTTGTATTTTCGATGAATCAATCGCATATCTTAAATCATGTCCTGCGCGATCTTTCACATAAGTAATCAGTTCAGCAGATTCTCCTTCTTTCCTGTTCAACTTCCTATCCATAATTTGGCATAATAAACGAATTAATTGAATATTTTGCCATTCGTTATTCCCACCAATATTGTATGTTTCACCCACATTACCCTTATGAAAAACTAAATCAATTGCATTCGCATGATCTTCAACAAATAACCAATCACGAATATTTTCTCCTTTACCATATATAGGAATTTGCTTTTTGTTTTTTATATTATTTATTGCCAAAGGAATTAGTTTTTCAGGAAACTGATTTGGACCATAATTATTGGAGCAATTAGTGATTACAATTGGCAATTTAAAAGTATGAAAATAGGCTCTTACTAAATGATCAGAGCTCGCCTTTGATGCTGAATATGGACTTCGAGGATCATACGAAGTTTCTTCTACAAACAATCCTTCATCTCCAAGCGAACCATATACTTCATCAGTTGATATATGATAAAATAATTTATTATTTAGATCTTCTTTCCAAATATTGCGCGCTGCATTTAACAAATTAACGGTTCCAACAATATTTGTTTTTATGAACTCATTTGGATTAGCAATAGATCGATCAACATGCGATTCCGCAGCTAAATGTACTACTCCGTCAAATTGATATTTTTCAAATAATTCAAAAATAAATTCATCATCTACAATATCACCTTTTACAAATTCATAATTCGCAGCTTTTTCAATATCCCTCAAATTTTCCAGGTTTCCTGCATATGTTAATTTATCAAGGTTTACAATTTTGTACTCAGGATATTTATTTACGAAGAGCCTCACAACATGTGATCCAATAAATCCTGCACCTCCAGTAATTAAAATTGTTTTTTTACTCATTGTTTATTTATTTTTTATTTCTAATATATTTTTCCCAATTCCAGGCAGAAAGTAAGGTTTCTTCTAAACCAACTTGTGCTTTCCAACCTAATTCTTCGTTTGCATATCTAGTATCTGAATAAACAGATTCAACATCACCTTCTCTCCGACCAACGATTTTATATTTCAACCTTTCGCCTGCAACTTTTTCAAAAGCACTTATAATTTTCATCACAGAAGAACCTTTGCCAGTACCTAAATTAAAAATCTCCAGATTACTTTTATTTTTTTGTTCTATCATTCTTTTTATAGAAATGACATGTGCTTTGGCCAAATCTACAACATTAATATAATCACGTATAGCTGTGCCATCTGGTGTATTATAATCATTACCGAAAATCTTTAATTCATCTCGAACACCTATTGCCGTTTGTGTTATAAATGGAACCAAATTATTTGGAACACCTCTTGGAAGCTCACCTATCAAAGCTGAAGAATGTGCCCCTATAGGATTAAAATATCTAAGTGATATTGCAGAAAGGTCAGAATTTACTTTTAGTGTATCGTCAATAATTTCTTCCGCGATTTGTTTAGTATTTCCGTAAGGTGAATTTGCCGTCTTGAAAGGAGCCTCTTCTGTAACTGGCAACTGATCTGGTTGACCGTACACTGTGCAAGAAGATGAAAAAACAAAATATGGTATATTAAAATCAACCATACCCTGTAATAAATTCATTAGAGTAGTTAAATTATTCTGGTAATACATAAGTGGCTTTTCAACCGATTCTCCTACTGCTTTATATGCTGCAAAATGAATTATAGCATCTAGCTTTTTATACACTTTAAAAAAGTTTTCCAACCTTTCTTTGTTACAAATATCAAACTGCTCAAAATATGGTCTTCGGCCCGTTATTGCTGCTATACCATCTAATACAGTTTTTTCTGAATTTGAAAGATTATCAATAATAACAACGTCATAACCTTCATTCATTAATTCCACTGTGGTATGAGAACCAATATATCCAGTACCTCCCGTTACTAATACTAATTTATTCATTGTAGCAATTTATAAATAGTTCGCTAATTTAATTATATAATTTCGAAATTAAGAATTTATAGTTAAATGATAGTTAATGAAATGTTTATTTTTAGGGGAATCTATCCTATTGTCAAATCAGAATTTATTATATATTTGTTTCAATATAAAAAGTATTGAAAATTAAAGAATACATAAAAGAATTATTATTTACTAATCAGGGTGTTGTTATTATTGATAATCTTTCAAATTCA
>JBHOSR010000015.1:0-37631 GCA_042584405.1 Bacteroidota bacterium | reverse complement strand
TATTAAAGTTGGAGATATTGTAGAAGGATACCAGGAAGTTGAAGTTAAAAAGACATTATAATTACTTATTTATAAAAATAATTAAAGGCTATCTATAATTAGATGGCCTTTTTTATGCAACAGTAATTTTTTTTGCTCGTCTTTCTCCGAAAGGACAGGAAGCAATTCAATACATATTTATTACAATTCAATACTTTAAGCAAAGTGTTTAAATCGGAATACTTGAAGTTGACTTATTCTTCCTTTACTTTTGTTAAATATTAATTCAAATACAGGAAAGTTATGTTCAAAAATTTCTTAATTATTTCCCTACGCTATTTAGGGAAGAATTTCTTATTTGTAGGTATTAACATACTTGGTTTAGCGGTTGCATTAGCGTTATGTATTACAGCTTACTTGAATAGCAAATACGATAGTGACTGGGATAAAACCAACGAAAATATTGAAGATATTTATAAAATAAATATTACTCGCGAAATTCAGGATCGTCATCAGGAATATGGAATTTCTCCAACAGCTCTTGCTCCTCTATTAAAACAAGACTTGTCAGGTGTTGAAGAAATATGCAGATATATTTCTGATCGTACACCGGTTAAATATGATGATAAGATATTTAGCAAACGTGTTGGATATGCAGATCCGAATTTTTACGATATTTTCACAATTGATTTAGTAAAAGGGAATAAAAATGCATTAAAGGAACAAGGAAATATTTTAGTTAGCGAAAGCATTGCAGAAGTATATTATGGAAAGGAAGATCCTATTGGGAAGGTAATTTCAGTGTTTAATAATAAAGATGAAGAAACAACTTATATTATAGCAGGCGTTTTTAAGAATTCACCCTTAAATAGTAGTTTTAGACATGAGTTAATAACACAATTTGATAATTATATTAACATGTGGGAAGTGGAAGAAGAAAAGTGGGACGATTGGATTGCTGCTACTTTTTTATTGATTAGAGATCATGAAAATATTCCGCAAATTAACGAACAATTAAAGAAATATATTCCAATACAAAATGCAGCTCGTGAGGACTTTATGATAACAAGCTTATTTGTTAAATCATTAAAGGAAGCTGCCGATGATAGAGATGTTTGGGGCACATGGTTATGGACAAGTTTTCACCCTGCGGCAGTTGCTACACCTCCAATTATGGCAATTTTTATATTAATCATTGCTGCATTTAACTTCATGAATTCTTCTATTTCTTTTGCAGGTAAAAGATTAAAAGAAATTGGACTTAGAAAGGTCTTCGGAGGTTTGCGAAAGCATATTATTTATCAGTTCTTAGGTGAAAATTTGGTTATTAGTTTCATTGCTATCATTTTTGGTATCTTTTTGTCTGGGTTTTTAGTACCAGAGTATTCAAGAATGTGGGAATATATGAATTTAGAATTTAGTTTTAAAAACAATCCTACTTTAATAAGTTTTATTTTTATCTTATGGATATTTACTGCGCTTTTAGCCGGTGCATATCCAGCATTTTATATTAGTAAGTTTAATCCTGTAAAGATATTCAAAGACAACCTAAAACTTAAAAATAAAAACGGACTTTCAAGATTTCTACTGGGATTCCAGTTTTTTACTTCAGTATTGGCATTAGTTATGGGTGTTATGTTTGCTCAAAATGCGGTTTTTCAGGATAATATTGATTTAGGTTATAATAAAGATAATTTGATAATTCTTGGAATGCATAATAATAAAGATTACAAGCCTTTCGAACAGGTTGTTAAGGCTAATCCTAAAATCGAATCATATGCTGGGACCAATTATCATATTGGTTATGGGGATTATAATCGATCAATTAAATATCTGGAACAAAAAATTGAAACGAATATTATGCATATAGGTCATGAATATTTAGAGACAATGGAAGTAGATATTGTATATGGTCGAGGGTATAATTTGGAAGAACAGGGTGGAGATATTGCAAAGAATAACGTTGTTGTAAACGAAAAGTTTATAAAGGATTTTGGTTTTGATAATCCCATAGGTAAAACAGTCTATGTTGATGATACTTTGGCTCTTCATATTATTGGTGTTTCGAATGATGTTTATCTTTATGGTTTATGGGCTCCAGTTCAACCATTAATATATCGTTTAGCTTCCGAAGAAGAATACGGACGAATTGTTATTCGTACATCAGAAGAAAACTTAAATGAAGTAAATGAGACACTGCGAACAGAATGGGCAGAGCTTATTCCCAATTATCCATACGAAGGACAATTTCAAGAGGAATTATTAGCTGAGGCAAAACAAGTAAATAAAAATATAAAAATCATATTCATATTTTTAGCAATATGTGCATTATTATTATCAGCAATTGGCTTATATACTTTGGTAAGCTTAAGTGTACTAAACAGAACAAAAGAAATGGGTATTCGAAAAGTACATGGAGCTAGTATAAAGAAAATTATGCTAATCATTACAAAGCCATTTGCCTTATTATTAATAATTTCTTCCGTATTAGGTTGTGGTGGAGGATATTACATGGCAAAAATGTTAATGAGTAGCATTTGGGCTATTCATATGGATCCAAATTTTGTAAGTTTTGCTTTACCTATTCTAGTATTGATTATTACAACGGTAGTCACGATAATTTGGAGAGTTTATAAGGCATCTGTACAAAATCCAGCAAATTCGTTACGATACGAATAATAAAAAAAGAGCAGCTATAAGCTGCTCTCCTTTTTAAAACCATTCGATTTTAATTAACTTTTTTAATAAAGGCCTGGTTGTACCCTAATGATTTTAAATTAGTTAATTCTTGTTTTGCATCTTCGTATGAGTCAAATGAACCTATGGTATATCTGAAATAATCATCTGTTCCTTTTGTTACCACTACCGATGATAAGTCTTTAAAATAATCCGGTTTAACTGGAATTATTAATGCCATAATCTGTATGGTATAACTATAATTAACCTCATTTATTCTTATAAATGCATCTTTATATCCAATCTCATGAATCTTAGTTTTTATTTCTTGTGCTTCAGAATATGAAGAAGTATTTCCAACTGTGTATCTGTAAAATCCATCGGGATATTGAGTTAGAACAACATTTTCAACATTTTTGAAATAATCAACTTCAACTGGATTTTTTAAAGCCATTAACTGAACCGAATAAGTTTTTAATGTTCCTGCGCTCACAGATGAAGTTTTTGGAACATATTTTACAATTTCTTTTACGGGAGTAACAACAGGCACTTCTTCAACTTTTTCTTCAATTACTTTTTCTTCGGGTTCCGTAATTACTTCTTCTTCAGGTTTCGTAATTGGTTCTTCTTCAATTACTTCTTCTTCAGGTTGTTCAATTACTTCAGCAATCAATTCTTCTTGTTCAATAACCAAAGGATTTAATAAGATCTCAAATGAATTACTTCTTTCAGCATAATTCTCCGGTATATTAATTTCACTAGTATCTGGATTATATCCTTCTACATTTGTTACAAATGAATAATTACCTGGTACTTCCTCGAATGTAAATTCACCATTATTAATATTAAATGTTTCAATAATATTATTTGAGCTTGTTTCTGTCAAGCTAACATTTGTGACAACATCGGAAATTTTAATATCAGTTAATTTATCCTTAACGATACCTGTAAAATTAATTTTGGGTAAGATTGATAAATAATAAATGTCATTTTTCCCTTGTGAAGTGTTATCGTATAGAGAAATGTAACCTGACGATAAAGAATTATCAGGAACAAAGAATACATCATCGCCAAAAGTATTAGCAGGATAACCTAAATTTATAGCAGTTGATTTATTGTCTAAGTCAATATAAAAGATATCGAATCCTCCGATACTACTATGTCCTTCTGAACTAAAGAAAAGATATTTGTCATCTAAAGTAACAAAAGGGGTTTTTTCATCAAATTCTGTATTTATTGCAGGTCCCAAATTCTCAGCTTCTCCCCAATTACCTTTTCCATCCTTCAATGATTTATAAATATCCATTCCTCCAAGGCCTCCTTCTCTATTACTGGTAAAATACAGAGTATTTCCGTCTTTAGAAATACATGCATGTGTTTCATTACTTTTTTTACCGTTAATTGTTTTTGGTAACTTTTCAGCTTCTAACCATTCTTTACCCTCTTTATAACAAACAAAAATGTTATTATTTTCTGGATCATCTGTTGTCAAGTATAGTTCTGATCCATCGTATGAAAGACATACAGTTTTTAAGTAAAATTTTCCACTTAGTATTTCACTTATTTTTTTAGGACTACTCCACACTCCATTTTTATTTTCAGAATAGAAATTGTCAATATAATTTCTTGTGTATGAGGTGTAAATTATAGTTTTTCCATCTCCAGAAAAAACTGCTCCAAAATTTGAATCATCATTATTTATTGGACTCCCAAGATTTTTCTTAGTAACTCTTAAAGGCTTGTTTAAGGCAATACTTGCATTCTCACAAGACTTCAATCCCTGTAAAGCAGCAGGATATAATTCGTGTTCAGTACCTATTAAGTCCTTGAGTTTGTTATAAGCAGTTATGGCATCCTCAATATTATTTTGAATTAAATATGCTTTCCCAAGATACAGTAATGTGACCGCAGGTGCTCGCTTTTCACGGATTGATTTTTTATCAATATCCAAAGAAACGTTTTCAGAAGCTTCTAAAAGGTATTCTATGGCTCTATTTTTTTGGTCATCTGTTAAGAGATATAGCTCCCCAATCTTGAATTTAGCCATTGAATGGTCAGGGACTTCTTTTACTATTTTGCGATATATGTCTATCGCTTTAGCATATTCTTTCTCTGCTATAAAGTACTGGGCTTCATCTTCAAGATAATAAATCTCATTCCAGTCTTGAGCAAACAAAACACCAGTAAAACAAAGAAATATTGATACAAGGAATATCTGTTTAAACATTAGAGTACATTTAGAGTTACAATCAACTATTGTAACGTTTTTGACTGCATTAAGTTAGGATCTTTTGACGAAATAATCAAATAAGTAAAGAAGTGGTTAAATTTCTTATACTAAATCTTAAAATGACTTTAATTAAACAATTTTTTTAATTTTCATTAAGAAATTAAAGAAATAATGATGAAAAAAGGGATTAAGAATTCTAATATTATTAAACTTAGATCTTTTTTTAACTTTCCCTGGTAAATTGTTGAACTATATGAATTAACTGACTCCGGCTTGAAACACCTAGTTTTTTATAAATATTGTAAATATGATTTTTTACCGTATTAAACGAAATGAAAAGTATTTGTTCAATTTCCTTGTTTGATTTTCCTTTAATAATTAATTCAATAATTTCACTTTCTCTTTCTGAGATTTTAAATTCTGAGAATAATTCGTCTAAGTTTTCATGGTCAGCTGTTTTTGATAAACCATCGTTATGATATTTATTAAAATAGAATAAAATCCATAGAAGAGGCCATATATTGAGAATTAAAAACAGAATTGGATCGTAATCATCAATATTGAATTGAAAAAAATAAAAATCCAGATTCGATATAGCAAAAAATAAATAGCCTACTAAGAAGTATCCTGCAAAAATTAATACTGATTTCCTTTTTGGATTATCCCAACGCGGCTTTTTAAATGCAAAGATAATTAGGTTTATAAAAAGCGCTGGAATAATCGTAATCATACTTAATATCCATAATTCATGAATTACATATAGTAATTCATATGTGGATTCTTGCACATATATAATAGTTCCGATTAATGTGGCTGATCCGAAAACAGACACCCATATTATAAAAAGAGTATTATAAATTTTTGAAATAGCAACCTCTTTCAAATCAGAAGTTACACGAAAAATACTATAAGTTATACCGAACTCAGCTCCTACAACAAAGAAAAAAAGCATTAATGAAGTTATAGTAGGAACTTGATCAAAATTATTATCAAAGATATTTACTAAAATATATTGATAGCTTAATCCAATTATAATGAATAAATTAAAGAAAATTAGATAAATAAAAAGTGACTTAAGAAATCGATATTTATATTTTTTATAAAATTGAAAAGTATAAATTATTACACCTGTCCCAACAATAAGGCTTAATATTAGAAAAAATATCATCAGATGTTTCATTGTGGTTTTTTATCTTATCGCAATTAATAAAATAGTAATTTATGATTCAAGTATAGTAAATATTTACTATACTAAAAAATGAGAATTCTTACCTATTTTATAATATAAAGCGAATATCTAATCTTGTAACGAATTTAAATCATTCTTAAAATATAATTGAGGAGTCGAATCATGAATAAATTAATTATTTCGCTATTCTTTTTAATCTCGACAATTTCGAGTATTAGTCAAACGCATGAAGTTCCCGTTGAACAACGTATATTCAATATTGAAAATAGGCTCATAAAGTTTAAAACTCCAAAACAGGCACTCCAGAGCAACAACGAAGATGTTGATAATTACTTAAGTATAGATGAGCGAATGATGTTTTATAATATTCCAGGTCTTAGTATAGCTGTAATAAATGAAAATAAGATAGAATGGGCAAAATCGTATGGAACTTTAAAAAAAGGTATTGATAAAAATGTCACAACAAATAGTTACTTTGAAGCTGCATCAACAACAAAGTTATTAACTTCAGTTATTGTCTTACATTATGATGAAAAAGGGATGTTGAATCTTGATAAAAATGTAAACGATTATTTAAAATCGTGGAAGATTCCCGAAAATGAATTAACAAAAGATACAAAAGTTACTTTAAGGTTATTGTTAACACATCAATCTGGGATGAATCGACCTGATGGAGGATTTTCGAGCGAAGGAAGCCCAACAATTGTACAAACATTAAATGGAGAATATCCAGCAACAAGCGATTCTGCTGTGATTGAATATATACCTGGTACAGAATGGCAATATTCAAATTTCGGATATATAGTTCTTCAACTTATATTAGAAGATGTTTTAGGTAAACCTTTATCGCAGATTGCTAAAGAAATTGTTTTTGAACCTCTAAATATGAATTTTAGCACTCTAGAATATCCTTTACCTAAAAGAGAGCAAGAAAATGAGGCATTTCCACATGATGAGGAGGGAGCGGTTCATGAGCCAGTAATGGATATTTATGCAGTTGGGCATGGTGGTTTAATGACAACTCCATCAGATTTAGCAAAATTTACTTCTGAAATTATGCAAGCTTATAAGGGAAAATCAGAAAAAGTTATAACTCAAAGTACCGCTCAGAAATTATTTAATAAAGAATATGATATTGATCCGAGTATGATGTTTGGATTAACAGTGAGTGAAGGATTGGGTGTATTTCTTCAAGGTAAAGAAAATTATCTCTCATTTTATCACCCTGGAGGAAATTACCCAGGTTCAGAATGTTGGTTGATGGGATACCCAGAAACCGGTCAGGGAGTAATAATAATGGCAAATGGTGCAAAAGGGAGCTTGTTGGCAATGGAGATAATCCCAGCTATCTCTAAAGAATATAATTGGCCAGAATATCCTGAGATGCCTATGAAAGATGATTCAAATTCAGAAACAGAATTATCAGATGAAATAGAGTTCGTTTTTGTAAAAGGAGGAACTTTCGAAATGGGCGATATATTTGGAGAGGGTCTTCCAGATGAAAAACCAGTTCATACTGTTACTGTAAATGATTTCTATATGAGTGCAACAGAGGTGACCTTTGCCCAATACGATCAGTTTTGTAAAGAAACAGGAAGAGAATTACCTCCTGACCGTGGAATTGGTAGAGGAAATCAGCCGGTAATGAATGTTAGCTGGGAAGATGCAAAAGCATATTGCGATTATTATGGTTACAGATTACCAACAGAAGCAGAATGGGAATATGCTGCCAGAGAAGGTGGAAAAAAAGTGCGATTTGCCAATGGTCAAGACATTGCAAAATCTAATGGATTAAATTTTAATTCTAAAAAGAAGATGGAGTTAAGTTATTACGAAAAAGATAAATATTATCGTAAACCACTTCCTGTAAAAAGCTTTCCTCCCAATGCTTTAGGTTTGTATGAAATGAGTGGAAACCAGGAAGAATGGTGCGAAGATTGGTATGATGCAGAGTATTATAAAAGTTCAGATGAAAATAATCCGATAAATAATACCAAATCACAATATAAAATCACCCGGGGAGGTCGTTGGGGAAGTACTGCAGACGAGTTGCGTTGCACTTGGAGAGGAGCACGCGAACCAGCATCAGTTTGGAACGTTATGGGATTTCGAGTTGTAAAAGATTTTGTACAATAGTATATAATTTACAAAAATAAAAAGCCTGACACATTTGTATCAGGCTTTTCTTCTAGTAGCGGGGATAGGACTCGAACCTATGACCTTTGGGTTATGAGCCCAACGAGCTACCAACTGCTCCACCCCGCAATATATTTTAGTACGATTATTTCTTTATTGCGGATGCAAATTTAAGTAATGAAAGGTAAAAATCAAAATTTTTATTCATTAATTCTTATAGTATGTATATTTTTATTTTTGAACAGCGCATTTATCAATTTAAATCGTAATTGTTAATTTATGTTATTTCAGCGTATAAATATTGAAAACTTTTCGCATAATTCGTTTGTTTAGGCTATTTTAGTACGCTTAAATAAAACTACTTTCTTTATCGAAAACTTGTATCTTTGCAAACAAATTAATAATTGATGATCAAAGAAAAAAAGAAAAGAATTGTTCATAAATTAAGGAATAAGTATCGTTTAAGTATATATAACGATGATACTTTCGAAGAAGTATGGTTTATGCGGCTTTCAAGACTCAATGTTTTTTCGGTAGTTGGAACCGGTGGGTTGCTTTTTACCATTGGCATTATTGTTTTAATAGCTTTTACTCCACTAAGAGAATTCATCCCTGGATATCCTGATGGAAATATGACAAGGAATATTAGAAATAATGTTTATAAACTTGATTCGTTAGAACATGAACTAGAAATACGTGACAGATATTTTGAAAGTATTAATACTATTATTCGTGGAGGAACTCCTTTAAGTTATGAAAATGCACAAGATAGTGCAGTGAGGTATGACGAAATAACATTTGCTAAGTCTGAACATGATTCAATATTACGGCAGCAAATTGAGGAGGAGGAGCTATTTAATCTTACTATTTTAACAAGCTCGACGAATAATATGGATTTTTCGAGTATACATTTTTATCCACCCGTTAAAGGATTGGTAACAAACTCTTTTAATCCGAATGAAAATCATTTTGGAACAGATATAGTTACTGGTTCGAATAAAGTAGTAGTTGCAACCTTAGACGGAACCATTACAATTGCTAACTGGACACTTGAAACTGGCTACGTGATTCAAATACAACACAACAACAATTTAGTGTCTATTTATAAACATAATTCTGAACTTCTTAAAAAAGTAGGGAATCATGTAACAGCTGGTGAGGCCATTGCTATTATTGGAAACTCGGGAGAATTAACCAGCGGTCCTCATTTGCATTTCGAATTATGGCATAATGGTACTCCGATAGATCCTGAAGATTATGTGGCGTTTTAGTATAAAATTGAGGAGGGAGAAAAGGAAGGATAAATGAAAAAAAGAGTTGCAATACTAGGTTCTACAGGCTCAATCGGAACGCAAGCATTAGAGGTTATCAAAGAAAATCCAGACTATTTTGAAGTTGAAGTTCTTACTGCATACGATAATGTGAATTTACTAGCAAAACAAGCATTAGAATTTCAACCGAATTCAGTAGTTATTGCAAACGAATCTAAATATGATGAGCTGGTAAAAGCTCTTGAAAATTCTCCTATTAAAATTTATAGTGGTATTGAAGCTATTTTGCAAATTGTTGAAATGGACACAATTGATATTGTGCTTACAGCGATGGTTGGATATTCAGGCTTACTGCCAACAATTAATGCAATAAAATCAGGAAAGACAATTGCACTGGCAAATAAAGAAACCCTAGTTGTTGCAGGAGAAATTATACAAAAGCTGGCATTTCATCATAAAGTTAGTATTTATCCTGTTGATTCAGAACACTCGGCTATTTTTCAATGTTTAGTAGGTGAAGGACAAAATGCAATTGAAAAAGTTATTTTAACTGCATCGGGAGGACCATTTCGAGGAAAGGATTTAGAGTTTTTAAAATCCGCAACTAAAGAAAACGCCTTGAAACATCCAAATTGGGAAATGGGAGCTAAGATCACCATTGATTCAGCCACAATGATAAACAAAGGATTAGAGGCAATTGAAGCACGTTGGTTGTTTGGTTTAAATCCTAATCAAATAGAGATTGTTGTGCATCCACAATCAATAGTTCATTCCATTGTTCAGTTTGAAGATGGTTCGATGAAAGCGCAAATGGGATTGCCTGATATGAAGCTTCCAATTTTATATGCACTAAGTTTTCCTGATCGTCTTAAAACTGATTTTCCACGATTTAGTTTTTGGGATTATCCTGAATTAACATTTGAAAAACCAGATTTAAAGAATTTTCGAAATTTAGCACTTTCGTTCGAAGCTATGGATAAATGTGGTAATATGCCGTGCATCTTAAATGCAGCTAATGAAATAGCAGTAGAATCATTTCTAAAAGATAAAATAGGATTTTGTGAAATGACAAATATAATTGAACAAAGTATGCAAAAAATAGCTTACGTAAAACATCCTGAACTGGATGATTTAATAAATACAGATAAAGAAACAAGAGAGTTTTCAAAGACATTAATTAAGTAATAAAGAAGAAATAGATGGAAATATTAGTTAAAACAGGACAATTTTTACTTAGCATATCCATATTGGTGATTTTACACGAATTTGGACATTTTGCGTTTGCAAAAATATTTAAAACAAGGGTAGAGAAATTTTATCTTTTCTTTAATCCTTGGTTTTCGCTTTTTAAGGTTAAAAAGGGAGAAACTGAATATGGAATGGGATGGTTACCATTAGGTGGATATGTAAAAATATCAGGAATGATTGATGAGTCGATGGATAAAGAGCAAATGAAACAACCACCACAACCTCATGAGTTTCGTTCAAAAAAGACATGGCAGCGTTTATTAATTATGCTTGGTGGAGTAATGGTAAACTTTATAACTGCATTGGTTATTTATTCAGCGATATTATATGTTTGGGGAGAACAATATTTACCCAATAAGAATGTTGAACATGGTATTATGGTTGATTCCTTGGCTTATGAAATGGGATTACGAAATGGTGATAAGATATTATCATTAGATGGTGAGGAAATAGAAGATTTTTATTCAATCATTCCAGAAATTGTATTGGAAGACATAAAAACGATTCAGATTGATAGAGATGGAAATCAAAGAGAAATTCCTGTTCCAGAAAGTTTAATACCACATTTGTTGAAAACCCAAGGATTTATTGAGGCTCGAATTCCTTTTTATATTGGAGGTTTTACAAAAGATTCAAAAGCAAAAGATGCTGGATTTAAGGTTGGCGATAAAATGATAAAGATTAACGGTAATCTCGTAGAGTTTTTTGATGAATTTAAAGATACCCTATCTCACTACAAGCAAAAGGAAGTGATGATAAGTGCTATTAGGGATGAAGATACAGTGAACTATGCAGTGTTGGTACCTGAAACAGGTTTAATTGGTGTAGCTCCTGGTGGCACTTTAAAGGAGTTTTTTGAGCTTGAAAGAATAGAATATAACTTTATGGCTTCTATACCTGCCGGTATTGATAAAGGGATGGAAACTTTTGGAAGTTATTTAAAACAATTAAAGTTGATTTTTTCTCCTAAAACAGAAGCATATAAATCGTTAGGAGGCTTCATAACAATTGGAAAAATATTTCCTTCAACATGGGATTGGCAGGCATTTTGGAATTTAACTGCATTTTTATCAATTATTCTAGCAATAATGAATGTACTACCAATTCCTGCATTAGATGGAGGTCATGTAATGTTTCTTCTTTACGAAATGGTAACCGGACGTAAACCAAGCGATAAGTTTCTGGAATATGCTCAAATTGCTGGTATGATTCTTTTATTATCACTTTTACTGTATGCAAATGGTAATGATATATTTAAGCTTTTTAATAAATAATAAAAATCTTACATTTGTATAAACATAAAAGGTAAGTATTTAAAGTGTACTTAAGTTTAAAGTGCCTAAAGTTATTAGAAATAAGTAATTATATTCTTAGTAAGTTGTAAATAAAAATTAGTAAAAAGAATATTGACTTTGCAGATGCGAATGAAATTAATGTTATTTTTACTATTGTTGTGAATAAGTTAACTTTAAGTATTTTATGAACTTCAAACTTAAGGCATTGATTAAAGTATAAACAAATAAATTAAAAGCTATGCAAGCATTATTTATATTATTAGGTATGTTAGGAGGATGGGAGATTGCTCTTATCGTATTAATTGTTTTAATAATTTTTGGAGGTAAGAAAATTCCTGAATTGATGAGAGGATTAGGAAAAGGAATGAAGGAATTTAAAAATGCATCCCAAGAAGATGTTGAAGATAAAAAAGATTGAAATAAATAAATATTTTTTACTTAATGAAATACAAACCTGCTTAATTTTTTAGGCAGGTTTTTTTGTTAAAATACCTGTTAATAAATCGCATGTTGCTTTTTCTTGTTATTTAACGTATAAGTTTTATTTAAATATTATTTTTACCAATATTAAAATTAGATTTGAAATTAAGAGACTTTATGGGAAGATATTTTTATATGACAGTTTTTTTAGTTGTAGTTTTGAGTTCTACATTTTTCAAATCATTTGCTTTTGATTTAAATCAACCAAATGAGGAAGACCCTGTTGAGCAAGAGAAAAAGGATTCAATTCCGATATATCCAGATCTGGTATATGAATATAAAATTGCTGAGTTAAATAATATGACTCCAATAGAACTGGAGTATAATGATCGTGTTCGTAGATACATTGATGTTTATACGATAGAACGAAGAGAACATTTAGCAAAAATTATTGGTTTAGCAGAATTATATTTTCCTATTTTCGAAGAAGCTTTAGACAAATATCAATTACCACTTGAGTTAAAATACCTGGCAATTGTAGAATCAGCATTGGATCCAAGAGCGATTTCTTCATCGGCAGCTGTTGGATTATGGCAATTTAAAATTAACACTAGTAAAATGTTCGATTTAGAGGTTAATTCGTATGTTGATGAACGATGCGATCCTTATAAATCGACAGAAGCAGCATGCAGTTACTTACAATATTTATATAGAATTTATAACGACTGGCAATTAGCACTTGCTGCCTATAATGGTGGGCCAGGAGTTGTTCGGAATGCTATTGCACGATCTGGTGGAAAAACAAATTTCTGGGAAATTCATCCCTATTTGCCTGAGCAAACTAATGGCTATGTTCCTGCTTTTATAGCTGTAAATTATGTGATGAATCATTATAAAGATCATAACATAGAACCTATACCATCTGATTTTATTCATCTTGACGTTGATACTGTTAAAATAAACAAGGCAGCTACTTTCAAGAGAATCTCTGAAGTAACAAAAATTCCAATCGAAACCTTACAGTTTTTAAATCCTTCATATAAATTAGATTATATTCCTAAGATGAAGGAGCCTACAACAGTAATTTTACCTGAAAAAAAGATAAAGACTTTTTTAAGAAATGAAAAAGCAATTTATGATGAGTCTGTGGTAGAAAGTGATTATGAAGTAGTGACTGAATCTGGAGAAACAGATGGGAAAATTAAAATCATACATGAGGTTGCTAAAGGGGAGTATTTTCATAAAATCGCAATAAAGTATAACTGTACTATTGACGATATAAAAACATGGAATAGCATGCCCACAAACGACCTGAACGTTGGGCAAAAACTTGATATATGGGTTAGCCCCGACTTAGCACGGATGATCGAAGAAGAAAGAATCCGACCAAAGCAACAAAGAGACTCAACCGATCGTTTTATTTATTATACTGTTCAAAGTGGAGATACAGTTTGGAGTATTGCTGAAAAATTTAATTGCAGATCAATTACAGAATTAAAAGAAGAAAACAATATTACCAATGAAAACGATTTAAAACCCGGAAAAAAACTTAAAATATATTTAAATAAATAATTTGTTCTAACTATGAGAAATCTTATCCTTTCAATTATTGTATTAACAATTTTCTTTTCTTCCTGCAAAGATAAAGACCAATCAAGATTACTACCTAATGTAACTGGCAAATCTGGTGAGGTTGTACTTGTTATTGATCCGGACCATTGGAATTCAAATGTAGGTAAGGAGTTTAAGAAAAAACTTAGCCAGGCTCATCCAGCATTACCACAAGAAGAACCTATGTTCGATTTAGTGCATATTCCATATAAAGCATTTAGTAATATATTTAAAACACACAGAAACATTGTGTTTGCGAAGATTGATAAAGAATTGCACGAACCAAAAATAGTTATTCAGAATGATATTTGGTCTAAACCACAAATAATTGTTAATGTGCTTGCTCCTGATGATAGTAGTTTAGAGGCACTTATTAGTGAAAAGGGAGATTTGGTTGTAGACAGGATTCTGAAAAAAGAAATTGAAAGATATGCTCGTAATTATAAAAAGTATGAACAAATAGGAATTGCTGATAGATTAGAAAAGAAATTTGGAATAAGATTAACTGTTCCCAAAGGATATTCTGTAGATCTTGATACTACCGATTTTATATGGATGGAAAATCGCGGTCGTGGTGATGTTGTTCAGGGAATATTGGTTTATTCATATGATAAACCTGAAGTTGAGTTAAC
This sequence comes from Bacteroidota bacterium, assembly GCA_042584405.1. Classification (GTDB taxonomy): domain Bacteria; phylum Bacteroidota; class Bacteroidia; order Bacteroidales; family UBA12077; genus UBA12077. The sequence goes on along the minus strand of JBHOSR010000015.1, from coordinate 22,944 downwards.
AACAGATTATTTATTTGATAGAAGAACTCAATTCACAAAACAATATGTTCCTGGTCCTGATGAAGGTTCATATATGGCCGTTGAAATGGAAGCAATACCTTATAGAAGGGAAATACAGGTTAATAGTATAGACTTGATTGAATTACGAAATCTTTGGAAGGTTGAAAATGATTATATGGGAGGTCCATTTATAAGTTTTTCATTTATTGATGAAATCAGAAATAAAGTAATAAATATAGATGGATTTGTTTATGCTCCACAATTTGATAAACGTAATTATTTACATCAGGTTGAGGCTGTTTTAAATTCAGTACAATTGCCTGTTAATGAGCCAGCTAATTAGCCAAAGTCAGTTAGAACGATCAAAAAAAGAAGAAAAGTTTGTTTTACTTACTGCAGAACAAGTTCGTAAAGATTTTGCTATGTTTGGAATGGAGGTTCAATTCTCAGGTAATGTAAGTTTAGCTTACGAAGAATTATTTGATCAGTTAAAAGTTTACATTGAGAATTTACTTAGTACCGATTCTGAAAAATTAATGTCGTTATTGTATCAGATTGATTTAAGTGAAAAAGAATTATCGAAAAGCGATCCGAATTTTCAATTTGAAACTATACCCGAATTAATTACACATAAAATTCTGGAACGGGAATTAAAAAAAGTTTTAATCAGAACATATTTCAAAGAAAAGGGGCAAGCTTAGTCCCTTTTTTCATTCTTTATTATAAAACCACCTTGTTTACCGCCTTCAGGCCCAAGTTCAACTAAATAATCTGCAAATTTTATAATCCATGAATGATGTTCAATTATGTACAATGCATGACCTTGATCTCTTAGTTTGGATAAAACTTTTAATAATCTATCAATGTCAAAAAAGTGTAAACCTGTAGTTGGTTCATCTAATAAATACAAAGATTTACCTTTTATCTTTTTTAATAATTCCTTAGCTAGTTTTATTCGTTGAGCTTCTCCACCAGAGAGTGTTGTTGCCGATTGACCTAATTTTAAATGTCCCAAGCCTAAATCGCAAAGCATGTCGAAAGCAAAGTATAATTTTTCTTCCGATTTAAAAACTTCAGACGCCTTATTAACTTTTAATTCCAGAATATCAGATATAGAATAATTGTTCCATTTGGTCTGAAATATTTCTTTTTTAAAACGTTTACCATCACAATCAGAACAAGTTACCCAAACATCTGAAAGAAAATCCATTGATATTTTAATTTGACCTTGTCCTTTACAAGCTTCGCATCTTCCTCCTTTTGAATTATATGAAAAATGTGATTTGCTGAATTTGTTTTTAAACGCCAATTCTGTATCAGCAAACAAATTACCAATATGATCATATAAACCTAAATAGGTTAATGGAGTACTTAATGGATTTTTTCCAATTGGAGATTGATCCATTTTAATGATTGATTCAAATTGTTGTAATCCATCTATGTTTTTGCAATTTATAGGTCTATTATATTTTGCTGATTCTGCAATTACATCAAATAAAAGACTTGATTTTCCACTACCAGAAACACCAGCGAATACATTAATACCATTAGTATGTAAATTAAGATCAATATTTTTTAAATTATTAGCTGTTGCTGATTTAATTTCTAGACCTTTTTTAAGAACCAATTTAGTTTTTGGAAAATCTATCCTATTATTTTCTTGCAGATATTTTGAAGTAAGTGAATTGCTATTTTTTAGAAAGCTACCTATCTCCCCTTTAGCCACAATTCTACCACCTTCATCTCCAGCTCCCGGACCCAATTCAATAATATGATCAGCTGATCTAATAACTTCCTCATCGTGTTCAACAACAACCACCGTATTTTTCTCTGAGAGTTGTTTTATTAAATTGATAAGATTTTTGGTGTCTTTCGAGTGTAAACCAACTGTTGGTTCATCTAAAACATAAGTTATTCCAACTAGCTCGCCATTTAATTGAGATGCTAATCTTAACCTTCTGCTTTCGCCACCAGAAAGTGTCATTGTGCCTCTACTCGGACTTAAATACCCTAATCCAATTTTAACCAAAGCACTTAATTTATTAAGACACAAACAGATAATTTCATTCACAACTTGATATTCGGTTGTAGAAATAATGGTTTTTAAATTTTCAAAAAACTTTATTGATTCTTTCACTTCTAAATCCGATAATTCTGCAATATTTTTTCCATCAATTTTGTACTGGAGAGATTCAGATTTTAATCTAGATCCATTACAATGAAAGCATTTTACTTCTTTCATTAATTTTGTTACATTTTCACCACCTTGTTTGTCATGTTTCCTTACGTATTCATCGTTAATATAAAAAATCAAACCAGGCCATTTCCCTTTAAATTGATGTGAACCTTCTCTGTTTTTTCTTTTGTATTTCCATTCAATATTATATTCATTCTCTCCAGTTCCAAATAGGGCAACCTCTTTTGCTTTTTCATCTAAATTCTTCCAAGGGATTTTAAATTCGATCTTTAATTGCTTACCAACTTCATTTAAAGTTGCCATATATTGGCCAAAAGGATCACCGTAAAATTGTCCTGATTTAGAGCCTTTCATAGCTCCAGTGCCTAAGGCTTGATCTCGATGTGTAATTAATTTATCTGGATCGCAAGTTAACTGAAATCCCAATCCGTTGCATACAGGGCAAGCACCTGTTTGGTGATTGAAAGAAAAATGACTGGATAGAACATTGCATAATGTGCCAGTTTTATCTTTTGAAATTCTTGAAAATAAAAGTCGGTATAAATCATGTAATCCTGAAATGGTTCCAACAGTTGCTCTGGGATTTTTTGTGATAGATTTATTATCAATAGAAATAGTCGGTGTTAATCCGCTACTTTCAAGGATATCGGGTCGCGATTTTTGTTGGATTAAACTGCGAGCATAAGTTGAAAAGCTTTCGGTAAATCGAAACTGTCCTTCTGCAAACAAAGTGTCAAATGCAAGAGAAGACTTTCCGCTACCACTCACTCCAGTTAAAACTGTGAATTTATTACGTGGAATCTCAACATCAATTTCTTTTAAATTATGTGTTTTAACACCTTTTATTATAATAGGAGCAGTAATTATTTTTTGTATGTCGATTTTCTTTTCAGATTCTATAATTGTTCTTTTCGTAGTAAAAGCTTTTGCTGTATAAGAATTTTTGCATTTTAAAAGATCTTCATAAGAACCTGAAAAAACAATTTCACCACCAAATTCTCCTCCTTCTGGACCCAAATCAACAATATGATCAGCATTTTTAATAATTCCGAAATCGTGCTCAATGACAATTACAGTGTGATTTTTTACTGTAAGATTTTTAAGCGCATCCAACAAAATTGAAACATCGTAAGGATGCAATCCTGTAGTAGGTTCATCAAAAAGATATAGGGTGTGATTCTTTGTCGGCTTTACCAATTCTGCAGCAAGTTTTAATCGTTGTGCTTCGCCACCCGATAATGTTGTAGCCGACTGACCGAGAGATAAATACCCGAGCCCTAAATCGTTCATCACTTTTAAGTAATGATAAATCTGAAGTTCGTTTTTAAAAAAATCGCAAGCATCCGAAATTTCTAGTTCTAATATTTCAGAAATATTTTTACCATGATATTTAACTTTTAAAGTTTCTTCATCGTAACGTTTTCCTTCACAGGTTTCACACATGGTTTCAACGTTTGCTAAAAAGTGCATCCCTGTTTGGGTGTATCCAGCACCTTCGCAGGTTTCACAGCGTCCTCCTTTAGTATTAAATGAAAAATGTCCTTGACTCCATTTTTTTGCTTTAGATTCAGGCAATTCGGCAAACAATTTTCGAATCTGATCGAACAGCTTGGTATAGGTTGCAGGATTGCTTCTTGGAGTGCGACCTATAGGCGTTTGATCAATTTCTATTATCTTTTGAATTTCGGTATCAGATTTGATTTCATTAAAAAAATAATTCTTTTGTAGATTCCCTGCGAATATATCTTCATAATGCTTTCCTAGAACTTCGAATACTAAGCTTGATTTTCCTGCACCTGAAACTCCTGTAACAACATTTAATGCATGTAATCGGAATTGAACATCAATGTCTTTTAAATTGTGTAATTGTGCTCCTGTAATATTTAACCATTTATCAGATAAGTTCTTTTCAGGTGTTGATTGATACTTTTTGTTAGTTAAATATTTTAAGGTTTCACTTTCTTTATATATCAGGGTATTTAATTCAGAGATTTTTTCGCTAAAAAGAATTTCTCCTCCGTTTTTTCCTGCGTAAGGACCAATATCAATAATCTGATCAGCATTTAACATGGTTTCCTGATCATGCTCAACAACGAGTACCGTATTTCCCTGATTACGCAATTCTTTCATTATGCCAATCATTCGTTCATTATCTCTTGGATGGAGTCCAATAGAAGGTTCGTCTAGAATATAAAGTATACCTCGTAGTCCATTTCCGACCTGTGTTGCCAGGCGAATTCGTTGAGCTTCACCGCCTGATAATGTTGTTGATTCACGGATTAAACTCAAATATCCTAATCCCAGATTTTCCAGAATGGTGCACCTTTCAAAGATTTTTTCAAGGATAGGTTTAGCTATTAAATCTTTATTATTACCGAAATGAATTGTTTGAATTACTTCTTTTAGTTTAGAGATTGAGTTTTCACCATAATCGATAATATTTTTGCCAAGAATTGTTGCAGAAAGAGCCTCTTTGTTTAATCTTTTTCCATAGCATTGACTACAACTTACAGTTTTAGCAAATCGTAGAATATTTGGATTTCGATCGACCCGAAGAATGGTTTCCATTATCGGTAATATACCTTTGTAATATCCTTCTTCACGTGGTTTAGCGGTTATTCCACTCCATTTCATTCGTGATTCCAACGTATGTTTTCCGAATGGAATTTTTATTTTATTGCTTCCATTCAATACAATATTTTTTTGATCATCTGTTAAATCTTTCCACGGAATATCAACATTGAATCCTTCGGACTGGCAAACCTGATCCAAAACATCAATAGTAACTTGTGAGTAAATTGTATATCCTGATGGTGTAGTGATTTTTAATGCTCCCTGGCGTAAACTTTTATTTGGGTCTTTAATTAGTAATTCTGGATCGATTTGATCTTCTACTCCTAATCCTTTACATCGTGAGCAAGCTCCTTCTGGGTTATTAAATGAAAATAGACTTCGAGTTAATTTCAGTTCAGAAATTTGTTCAGATTCTTTCCCGGTTCGAGCAAAAAGTAATCTCAGGTAATCATATAGTTCACTAATGGTTCCGACTGTTGATCTAGGATTTCGGTTTACGGTTTTTTGATCGACAGAAATAGCAGGCATTAATCCTTCAATATGTTCCACTTCTGGCCGACTCATTTTTCCTAAAAACTGACGGGCATAAGATGAAAAAGATTCAAAATATCTTCTTTGACTTTCTTTACAAATAATATCGTAAACCAGAGACGATTTACCAGAACCTGAAACTCCGGTAAAACAAGTAATTTGATGATGCGGTATTTTTAAACTAACATTTTTTAAATTGTGTTCACTTGCTTTTTCAATAATAATATACTGTTGATCCTTATTTTTCATTTTATAGCAATTTGTAATGCAAAGATAGAGAAATAGAATATTATTGATATTTTTACATTACACGAATAAACTTCAAAATATATGAAAAAACAGTTTCTTTTGTTAGTGATATTTTTTTTCATTTCTGATCTTTACTTAAAAAGTCAAAATGTTAAAATTGAATTCGAAACAGAACTAGGTTCAATAATAGCTGAAATATACCCAGATAAAGCGCCTATTACTTGTAGGAATTTTATAAAATATATTGAAAATGGAAAATTTGAGGGTGCAAAATTTTATCGTGTTGTAAGAATGAATAATCAACCCAATAATGAAATTAAAATTGAGGTAATTCAGGGAGGTTTGGGTTTTGATGTTGAGGAATCACCGTATGCCCCAATTAGACACGAGACAACGAAAGAAACGGGAATCTTGCACAAGGATGGAACTATTTCAATGGCAAGAGCTGAACCTGGCACTGCAAGCTCAGAATTTTTTATTTGTATTGGAGATCAGCCAGAATTAGATTTTGGAGGAAAACGAAACTCCGATGGTCAAGGATTTGCGGCTTTTGGGATGGTAATTGAAGGGATAGACATTGTACGAAAAATACAAAATATGCCAGATCAAGGTCAAATGCTTTTAAATCCTGTTAAAATTGAATCAATAGTAATCGTATTAAAATAATTATTAGAAATAGTCAAATTTTAAAATTTTAGTTGTAATAAATTAGTGTTTTTTGCAACTAACCACACAAAAAGCAATAATCTTTAAAGTTGAGTAATAGAAATTTAAAGGAGGAGTTTGTTTCGCTTATCGAAAAGCATCAGGGAATTATTTATAAAGTTTCCCGGATGTATTGCGATAAAGAAGCATGTAGGCAGGATCTTTTTCAGGATATTCTGGTTCAATTATGGCAATCTTATCCATCATTTAATCATAAATCAAGATTCTCAACATGGATGTACAGAGTAGCATTAAACACAGCGATTGCACAATTTCGAAAAGATAAAAAAAGTACAGAGGACTGTGTTCCTGAAATTCCAATTAATATTCTAGAGGAAGAAACTTATAAAGAAATAGAAGATAGAAGAACAACTGTACAGAAAGCAATTAATATGTTAAGTAAAGCAGAAAAGGCAATAATCATATTGTATATGGATGATTATACTTACGAGGAAATATCCGAGATATCCGGAATGACTTTATCAAATGTTGGGGTAAAGATTAGTCGTATTAAAACTAAACTGCAAAAAATATTAAAGGAGCTTGAATATGGACTTTAATGAAATAAAAAAAGCCTGGAAAGATTCGGTTAAGGATGAGAAGCTTCTGAATAAAGAAGAAATTGAATCTAAATTACAGATTAAAAGCAAATCGAATACTGCGCTTAATAAAGTAAAACGTAATTATAGGATTGAACTTATTTTAGGAGGATCGATGTCAATTTATTTTATTATTTGGATGTTTTTTAGTTTATCAAAAGAATATAGAGGAATATTATTAATTCTTACGCTGGTATTCTTTGGAACACTCATATCATTTACTTGGAGAAATTATAAGAAGGTAAGTAAAACTGTAATCTCTGCAGATCAACTTAAACCAGCATTAATCAAAACGATTAAGGACATAGAAAGATATGTTAATTTTAACAAAAGTAATTTTACTAAATACTTATTATTACCATTTGCTATTTGTTTTGGTATGGTTATAGGTGTTTTTATAGGAATTGGAGAAAATGAAATATCCGAAGTTTTAGCTGTACTTGAAAGTAGAATGGTAAAATTAATCCTAACCTTGGTAATAATTAGTGCTGTTTTTATACCATTTTCTCAATATTTAAACAAGAAAATGTATAAACAACATCTCGATGAGTTAAAACAATGTTTGAAGGAATTTGAGGAAAGTGAAGAATAAAAAAATCAAATAAAAATTAATTAACCAGTTAAAATTTAGGAGAATTAAATTATGAAAAAAGGTGCGATCGGTTATTTCATTATTGCGAGCGCAATAATTTGGGGTGCTGTTATAATTGGATGTTCTTTAAAACTTAGAGGGACAACTTATTATCAGGAAATAAGCCCTGTTCTTATTGGTGGTATGCTTACCCATTTATTTTTTATTTGGGGTCCACTTGTAAGTCAGTTTAAGAAAAAAACAAATACTAATAATGAAGAATCATAGGAATAATTATAATTTAAAATAAAGAATCATGCAAGAAAACAATTTACAACAAAAAAAGCCAGCTATAAAACAATCTTGGTTAAGAATTTTACTATTTGTTTTAATGTATTTGATTAGTAGTGTAATACTATCAATAATAGCAGGAACACTTCTGGTTTTAACAGGCTTTACAACTGCTGAAGAATTACAATCTGTAATGGGAAATAAAGGAAATATCAATATTATGATTTTTTCACAATTGTTCTCATTAATTGCTGCTGCAATATCTATATGGGTATTTAGAAAATTTGTTGATAAGAAAACAATCAGTTCATTAGGTTTTGAAATAAAGGGAAAGTTTAAAGATATAATTGGAGGGTTTTTAGTTGGATTTATTCTCTTATTTCTGGGCTTTATAGTACTATATTTTACAAATCAGCTTACTGTTACAGGTTTTACGTATAGTGCAAAAGATATTTTGGGTTCTTTGATCTTATTTATTATTGTTGCTGTTGTAGAAGAGAGTATTTTCAGAGGTTATGTTCTGAGTAATTTAATGGGATCGCTAAAGAATAAATATATAGCCCTTTTAATTTCAGCTGCTATATTTGCTCTTTTTCATGGAATAAATCCCAATATTTCGGTACTTGGGTTTATAAATTTAATTCTTGCAGGTTTGGCTTTGGGTATAACTTATATACACACTAAAAATTTGTGGTTCCCCATCTTTCTTCATATAAGTTGGAATTATTTTCAAGGTCCGATATTTGGATTTGAAGTAAGTGGTTTAAATATTAAATCAATCATAAATCACGATGTAGTAGGAAGTGATTTGATTACTGGAGGAAAATTTGGGTTTGAGGGATCAATCTTGCTTACATTTCTGTTAATCGGAATGGTTATAGTTGTAGATCGATTTCTTGCAAAAAAAATAGCCTAATCAGATAAAAATAAATATTTAAGCACGAGACATCTTCTTGTGCTTTTTTTATTAAAATGGCATTGGTATATTTGAACAAATTTTCTAACACAAAATACTGAGAAAGATGAGTAAAAAAGAAAGTATTAAGAAGTTCTTAGCTCCTAAGAAAATTGCTATAGCAGGAGTTTCAGCAAACACAAAGAAGTTTGGCTATGCAGTATTTAATGAACTCAAACAAAAAGGATATGATATTTGCCCTATTAATCCTAAATTGGATGAAGTAGAAGGAGTAAAATGTTATAAATCTGTAGCTGATATACCTAATGACTATGAAAAGTTATTTATTGTTACACCAAAATCGGCAACCGATTCAATCTTAACTGAGGCAGCAGAAAAGGGAATTAAACATATTTGGGTACAACAAACATCTAATACAAAAGGAACAGTTCAACTGGCGAAAGAAAAGGATATTGAGTTAATTCATAAAGAATGTATATTTATGTTCGCCAATCCAGTTAATAGTATACATAAATTTCATAAAGTTATCTGGAAATTTTTTGGCTTATTACCAAAATAGTATTTCACATTTACCGTTAATGGTATTATTATTACTATTTTTGACGATTATTTAAAAATAAAACAATGAAAAAAATATTTTATGTAGTTTCAATATTATTAATAGGTTTTTATGCTTGTAATGATGATGATACCCAATTAAGTTATGAAGAGCAGTTGGCAGTAGATATACAAAAAATTCAAAAGTATTTGGCTGATAGCAACTTAACTGCTCAATCTACTGAAAGAGGTCTTTATTATATTATTGAAGAAGAAGGAGATGGAAGTCGCCCAACTGTTGATTCTATTGTAGAGGTTAAATATGCTGGTAGATTTTTAAACGATACAACAAATTTCGATAGCGGTACATATAAGTCTAAATTAAATGGGACCATTTTAGGATGGCGACTAGGTATACCATTATTTAAAGAAGGAGGTAAAGGAACGTTGTTTTTACCTTCATGCTTAGGGTATGGGATTTATGGTGTACCTGGAATACCAGGAAATTCAGTTTTAATTTTTGATATTGAACTGCTTGATGTACAAGATTAAATATGAAGAATTATAATCGCTTATTAATAGCTAAATCTTATTCAGATTTAGCTATTTTTTCTTTAAGATTATGTCATAAAAGACAAGTTTTTTCTAGTCATCCTTAAAGTGATATTTCAGTCCAATTTTAGAATTATTTTGATTTATAGCAAAGTTGAGTGTCGTAATTAATTAACCTCATTCCTTTTCTTAATATACTTGTATTCTCTATTTTGTCGGCAATCTATTTATTAAAAGGAATTTTAGTAGAAGTCGTAAAATGAGAATTTAATGGTTTTTTAGGTTACATGCTTCTTTCCCACTAGCTGCAAGAAAAAATATAGCGAATCCGATTGCTACAATACTTTCTGCTGCAATGATGCTTGAGTATTCATTTAATGAATGAAGCCAATATTATTCGAAAAGCAGTAGATAAATCATTCAACAGTGGGGTTGTTGCACAAGACTTGTCTAATGAAAAGAATTACAAAACCAATGAAGAGGGAGATTGGATATCATATTATATTATAAATAATTGTAACTATTATTTTTCCATTTGATTCCATCCTTGAGCTTGAAGCTGAATTGACTGACCCGCACTGGTAATCATAACCGCACTATGTTCTTTATCTGTAATATGACCTATTGCATGAATTAGTGCATGGTCTTTTATTTTTTCAAGATCTTTTATATCAATAGTAAAAAGTAATTCATAATCTTCACCACCATTTAAAGCTGCAATTAATGGTTCAATTTTAAACTCATCAGCCATTTTTGCTGTATTCTCATCAATTGGAATTTTATCCTGGAATACTTTACAACCTACATTAGAATTATTGCAAATATGAAGTATTTCAGATGATAATCCATCCGAAATATCAATCATCGAAGTAGGTTTAATATCTAACTCTTGCAATGTGTCAATAATATCTTTTCTTGCTTCTGGTTTTAGTTGGCGTTGAAGAATGTAGTCATATCCTTCAAGACTAGGTTTAAAATTTGGATCGGTTTTAAATATTTCTTTTTCTCGTTCTAATAATTGCAAACCCATATAAGCACTACCTAAATTACCTGTAACACAAATTATATCATTCTTTTTTGCCGTACTTCGGTATGTAATATCTTCTTTTTTGGCTTCACCAATTGCAGTAACGCTAATGGCTAAACCTGTTAAAGATGAAGATGTATCACCGCCAATTAAATCTATATTATAATTCTCACACGCAAGTTTTATACCTTCATAAATTTGCTCAATGTGTTCGACAGCAAATTTTTTTGATATAGCAATGGAAACTGTAATTTGTTTCGGTACAGCATTCATTGCGTAAACATCCGAAAGATTTACAACAACAGCTTTATATCCTAAATGTTTTAAAGGAGTATAAATCAGGTTAAAGTGGATCCCCTCTATAAGTAAATCTGTTGTAATTACAGCACAGGTACTTTCATAATCAATAACTGCTGCATCGTCTCCAACTCCCTTAAGAGTTTTTGAATGATTTAATTTTATATCCTTTGTAATATGGTCTATTAATCCAAATTCCCCTAATTCTGAAATCTCCTGTAAAGTGTTCTTTTCTTTGCTCATTATGAAAAATTGATATTTATCATTAAAGAAAAAGATTAAACAATCTTGCTTTAATAGTTGTTAAATTTTAAATATATTTGCACCTAATTTAGATTTAATCTATTTAAACACAGTGCAGATTTTTATGATTTTGCAAAGTTATGGAAAAAGATCAAGATAAAATATTAAATGAGGTTACGCAGGGAGAATATAAGTATGGATTCATTACTGATATTGAGAACGAAGCTATTCCGAAGGGATTAAATGAAGATGTTGTTAGATTGATTTCTCAAAAAAAGAATGAACCTGAATTTATGTTGGAATTCAGATTAAAAGCTTTTCGTTATTGGCAAACCATGAAGATGCCAGAGTGGGCTCAGTTAATAATACCGAAAATTAACTATCAGGACATCATATATTATTCTGCTCCAAAACAAAAAATAGCCTTGGAAAGTATTGATGATGTTGATCCTGAATTGAGAGCTACATTTGATAAATTAGGAATTCCATTAGATGAACAAAAAAGACTTTCAGGAGTTGCTGTTGATGCTGTTATGGATAGTGTTTCTGTAAAAACAACATTTAAAGAAAATCTTGCGGAATTAGGAATTATATTTTGTTCGTTTAGTGAAGCAGTTCAAGAGCATCCCGATTTGGTTAAGAAATATATGGGTTCAGTAGTGCCTTATACCGACAATTATTTTGCAGCGTTAAACTCTGCTGTATTTAGCGATGGATCATTTTGCTATATCCCAAAAGGAGTTCGTTGCCCGATGGAATTATCAACCTATTTCAGAATCAATGCGGCTAATACTGGGCAGTTCGAAAGAACTTTGATTGTTGCAGATGATGAGTCGTACGTAAGTTATTTAGAAGGTTGTACAGCGCCTCAGCGCGATGAGAATCAGCTACATGCAGCAATTGTTGAAATTGTGGCAGCACGACAGGCAGAAGTAAAATATTCTACTGTACAAAATTGGTATCCTGGTGATAAAAATGGCAAAGGCGGAATATATAACTTCGTCACAAAAAGGGGTAAATGTGCAGGAGAAAGCTCTAAAATATCATGGACCCAGGTAGAAACGGGTTCTGCTATTACATGGAAATATCCAAGTTGTATTTTATTAGGTGATAATTCTGTTGGAGAATTTTATTCAGTTGCAGTCACGAATAACCATCAACAAGCTGATACAGGGACTAAGATGATACACATTGGTAAAAACACAAAAAGTGTCATTGTCTCAAAAGGTATTTCTGCTGGATTCAGCAATAATAGCTATCGTGGATTAGTTAAAGTAGTTAAAAATGCTAGAAATGCACGAAATTTCTCGCAATGCGATAGTTTATTACTTGGAGATAAATGCGGTGCACATACCTTTCCTTACATTGAGGTGGATAATAAGGATTCTATTGTTGAACACGAAGCGACAACTTCAAAAATTGGCGAAGATCAAATTTTCTATTGTAACCAACGTGGTATTAAAACAGAAGATGCTATTGGTTTAATAGTTAATGGATATGCAAAGGAAGTTTTAAATAAATTACCTATGGAGTTTGCTGTTGAAGCACAAAAACTGCTTCAAATAAGCTTAGAAGGTAGTGTTGGATAATTTAATTATGAATTACGAATTAGAAATTACGAATTAATAATAAACCTGTAGCCTATAGCTTGCTGCTTGAAGCTATTGACAAAATAATGGAAACATGTTAAGTATTAAAAATTTACATGCAAGTATTGAAGGAAAAGAAATTCTTAGAGGAATTAATCTTGAAGTAAAAGCAGGAGAAGTACATGCTATTATGGGACCTAATGGATCTGGTAAAAGTACATTGGCTTCTGTTCTAGCTGGAAGAGAAATTTTTGAAGTTACTGAGGGAAAAGTTAAATATTTCGGTAATGATTTGTTGGAAATGTTACCTGAAAAACGTGCAAGTGAAGGTATCTTTTTAGGATTTCAGTATCCAATTGAAATACCTGGAGTTAGTATGGTGAACTTTATGAAAACTGCTGTAAATGAACAACGCAAACATAAAGGATTAGAACCCATTTCGTCTTCGGATTTTTTGAAACTAATGCGTGAAAAGAAAGAGTTAGTTGAATTAGATGCTGCATTAGCAAACAGATCTGTAAACGAAGGTTTCTCAGGTGGTGAGAAAAAGCGAAATGAGATATTCCAAATGGCAATGCTCGAACCGAAATTGTCAATTCTCGATGAAACAGACTCTGGATTAGATATTGATGCTTTAAGAATAGTAGCTAATGGAGTAAATAAATTAAAATCTTCGGAAAATGCTACTGTTGTAATTACTCATTATCAAAGACTATTGGATTATATCATTCCGGATCGTGTTCACGTACTTTATAATGGTAAAATAATTAAATCCGGAGGTAAAGAGCTCGCTTTTGAATTAGAAGAAAAGGGATACGACTGGTTAAAAAAAAGTGAAACAGAACGGTAGTTTAAATGCTATTGTCGGATTTTAAAAAGCAAATTATGAGCCTTGAAACAATGAAGTTGAATACAAAAGAAAGATTCATTGATTTATACAATGAGAATCTGGATTTAATAAAAAAAGATTCTCCAAATTATATTAATGAAATTCGTGAGAGGGCTTTTGAGCAATTTAAAAAACTTGGAATTCCTGATAAGAAAAACGAAAAATATAAATATACTGATCTAAATAAGGAATTTGAAAATGGATATAAAACTTATTTATCTCCAAAGAACATAAAATTCCAGGTCAACGATATTTTTAGATGCGATGTTCCTGAATTAAACACAAAGGTTATTCTATTACTTAATGGTTGGTATTACGATCGAGAGGAGATGATCCATGAATTACCTGGAGGAGCAATAATTGGAAGTTTTCAAAAAGCTGCAGAATTATATCCTGAATTGGTAAGCAAGCATTTTGCAAAATATGCAGATATTGAAAATGAAGGAATGGTAGCTCTTAATACAGCTTTTTTTAAGGATGGGATTTTCTTGTATGTACCCAAAGGGGTTGTCATAGAAAAACCAATTCAGATTATAAATATATTAATGGATCAGGAAGAAGGCCTGACTCAGCATCGTAATCTTTATATACTTGAGGAAAATAGCCAAGCATCGGTAGTCGTTTGTGATCATACTTTGTCAACACCAAATTTTTTAACAAATTCGGTCTCTGAATTTTACGTTGGTAAAAATGCAGGGTTTAATTTCTCAAGAATGCAAAATGAGCACAATGGTTCAAAACAAGTTTCTCATTTATATTTTCAACAAGAAAGAAATAGCCGGGTAAATGCTAATACGGTTTCATTGCATGGAGGATTAATAAGAAATAATGTATATGTTCGTTTAAACGGAGAGGGTTGCGAAAACAATACATATGGGCTTTATTTAACTGACAAAGGTCAACATATTGACAACTACGTTTTTATGGATCATGCTTATCCAAATTGTACTAGTAATCAATTATTTAAAGGTGTATTAGATGATTTTGCTACTGGTGCGTTTAATGGAAAAGTACTGGTTAGAAAAGATGCACAAAAAACCCAGGCATTTCAAGCTAATAACAATATATTACTTACTGATGATGCAGATATAAATACCAAACCACAGTTGGAAATATATGCCGATGATGTAAAATGTAGTCATGGAGCTACTGTGGGGCAGCTAGATGAAGATGCTTTGTTTTATTTACGTGCACGAGGAATTCCTGAAAAGGAAGCTAGATTGCTACTTATGTATGCATTTGCTAATGATGTGATAAAGGCAATTCAGGTTCCCGCGTTACAAGAACGCATACAAGACTTAGTTGATAAACGCCTTCGTGGTGAGTTATCGAGATGTAATTCTTGCCAGATGCACTGTTGTTAATGAGACTATGATTTGGAATCCATATCATATAGTCGAATTAATTCCGAGTTATAAACGAGGGATCGTAAAAATTTTAAAATAGAAAATGTTGAGTTTAGATATCCAAAAAATACGTAAAGATTTTCCTATATTAAATCAAAAGATTTATAATAAACCACTGGTTTATTTCGATAATGGTGCAACAACTCAAAAACCGCAAGTTGTTATAGATGAGGAAATAAAAATCTATTCACATGAGAATAGCAATATACATCGTGGGGCACATTATTTAAGTGAACAATTAACGCAGCGTTATGAGGATGCACGAAAAGTTGTTCAAAAGTTTATTAATGCCGCACACGATTATGAAGTGATTTTTACAAGCGGAGCAACGGAATCAATAAATACAGTTGCTTTTTCATTTGGTGATAAATATGTAAATGAAGGTGATGAAATAATTATTTCAACGCTAGAACATCATGCGAATATCGTTCCATGGCAAATGCTATGCGAACGTAAAAATGCAATCTTAAGAGTTATTCCTATAAACGAAAAAGGAGAATTATTGCTGGATGAATATGAGAAATTAATTTCTCCTAAAACTAAAATTGTGGCTGTTAATCAGGTCTCAAATGCATTAGGAACCGTTAACGATATAAAAAAAATAATCGAAATTGCTCATGAAAATAGCACTCCAGTATTAATTGATGGAGCGCAAAGAGTTCAGCACGGGAAGGTTGATATTCAAGAGTTGGATTGTGATTTTTATGTTTTCTCTGGACATAAAGTTTATGGACCTAACGGAATAGGAGTATTATATGGCAAAGAAAAATGGTTAAATGAAATGCCTCCATTTATGACAGGAGGGGAGATGATTAAAAAAGTAACTTTCGAAAAGACAACATTTAATGAATTACCCTTTAAATTCGAAGCTGGAACTCCTAATTACGTGGCCGCAATAGGTCTCGCTACTGCTATTGAGTATATTCAAAATCTAGGATTAGAGAATATTGCGCAATACGAAAAAGACTTATTAGATTACGCAACTAAAAGATTGGAATCGATTAAAGGATTAAAAATAATTGGAACCGCAGAAAATAAAATTAGCGTTATCTCTTTTAATTTAGATAATATTCATCATTACGACGCTGGTATGGTTATCGATAAAATGGGAATAGCGGTTCGCACCGGGCATCATTGTGCAGAACCATTAATGGATTGGTTTAATATTGAAGGAACAATTCGTGCTTCATTTGCGTTTTACAATACTAAAGAAGAGATTGATAAATTATATGAAGCGATTTTAACTGTTAAGCAAATGTTTAGTTAGTTTTGAATAAAACATTATTATAAAATGACTTTAAATGAACGACAAGAAGAAATTATAGAAGAGTTTTCCATATTCGACGACTGGATGGATAAATACAATTATTTAATTGAGTTGAGTAAAGATCTTCCTGTGATTGATCCTAAATATAAAACCAATGAATATTTAATTGAAGGTTGCCAGTCGAAAGTATGGCTTTTTGCAGAAATTGATGGTGAGAAATTGAAATATATGGCAGATAGTGATGCCATTATTACTAAAGGTATTGCAGCGCTTCTCGTGCGAGTTTTAAGCGACCAAAAACCTGCAGATATTATAAATAATGACTTATATTTTTTAGACAAAATTGGATTACAACAGAATTTATCACCTACGCGTTCAAATGGTCTTTTAGCCATGGTAAAACAAATGAAATTGTACGCGATGGCATACAATGCGAAAATGGGAAATTAAGGAGGAAGGGACATGGAACAAAATGATTATATGGCTCTTGAAGCTGAAATAGTTAAAACATTGAAGGATATTTATGATCCTGAAATACCAGTAAATATATACGACCTGGGATTAATCTACGCAATAGATGTAGACGATGAAAAAAAGGTGGAAATAAAAATGACATTAACTGCTCCAAACTGTCCAATGGCCGATCAACTGCTTAGTGAAGTTCACGATAAAACTAATGCCATTATAGGAGTAAAGGAAGCTAAAATTAATCTCGTTTTCGATCCGCCTTGGGATAAAAGCCTGATGAGTGAAGAAGCAATGTTGGATTTGGGTTTACTTTAGTGTCTGTATGTAACTACCTTAATTTGATAGGCTTGGAATAATCTGACAGAAAGCTTTTGGCCACATGCTTCAAGCTACAAGTAGATTTATCATCAATTTTATTAGATTCGATTTTTTTACTAGTTTTATGCTAAATGTTTTTTGCATGAAAGATTTTAAGAAATTAAATGTTTGGCAAAAGAGTATTGATCTTGTTGCTTCGATTTATAATATCTCCAAAGATTTTCCAACTGAAGAAAAATATGGTTTAACCGGTCAGGTTACAAGATCTGCTGTTTCTATTCCATCAAATATAGCAGAAGGAAGCAGCAGGCAAAGTGAGAAAGATTATTTCAGATTCCTTGAAATTGCTCTCGGCTCAGCTTTTGAGTTAGAAACACAGTTAATAATTATTGAAAAGTTGGATTTTATTAATTCAACCGATATAATTAGATTAATAGATGAAGTAAAGTCTATTCAAAAAATGCTTTCTGGTCTAATGAGTAAATTAAATCGTTCTTGAAGCTTTTAGCATGAAGCATGAAGCTTAAAGCTGAATCTATGAAAAATATAACTCAAATATCAGAACTTATTAAAATCAAGGCAAAAGAGCTTGGCTTATCTGCTGTTGGTATTTCCAAAGCTGACTTTCTCGAAAAAGAATCTCGACAATTACAAGACTGGCTTAATAAAGGTTTTCAAGGTGAGATGCAATACATGGAAAATCACTTCGAAAAACGCACGGATCCAAGAAAACTGATTAAGAACGCCAAGTCCGTAATATCGGTTTTGTTGAATTACTATCCAGAAGTTCAACAAATTAAAAATTCCTATAAAATTTCAAAATATGCATACGGTAAAGATTATCATTATGTAGTAAAAGAAAAACTAAACAGTTTACTTGAATTTATTAAAAAGGAAATAGGACCGGTTGATGGAAGAGCATTTGTTGATTCTGCTCCTGTTATGGACAAAGTTTGGGCCGCAAAATCCGGATTAGGCTGGCAAGGTAAAAATACGAATCTGATTTCAAAAAAGTTTGGTTCATTTGTTTTTATCGGAGAGTTAATTATTGATTTAGAATTAGAATATGATCAAGCTATAAATAATTATTGTGGGAATTGTACAAAATGTATTGATGCATGTCCTACCAATGCTTTAATTCCATATCAGTTAGATGCCCGTAAATGTATTTCATATTTAACCATTGAGAAAAAGGGAAAATTGCCGGAAGAATTTAAAGGAAAATGCCATGATTGGATTTTTGGTTGTGACATTTGCCAGGATGTTTGTCCTTGGAATTCAAATCTTTCTCCACATAACGAGTCGAAATTTAATATATCGGAGCAACTACAAAATATAAAAAAAGAAGATTGGCAAAATCTTGATAAACTATCTTTTAAAAAATTATTCAAGAATTCTCCTATTGAAAGAGCTAAGCACCAGGGTTTAACAAGAAATATTGAATTTATAAAAAAGCCCTTAGCTAAAAGCTAAAGGCAAATGGCTAAATGCTAGAATCATTAAAATTTATACGTTAATCCTACCCCAAATACTTCTTTGAACTGAACTTTTGCTCCCTTGGGATCTCCGGCATCATCGCTTGTTTTTATATCATCATCATAAATTAGATGCGTATTAATGTTTGCAGATAAGTAATCATTGATTTTCATGTTTATCATTACTTTCCAATCTATATCAATATTTTGAGAATCTTCCATATAATTAGAAAAAAGTCCAACCGTGGACGTTAAAGCTACATTTTTCATAATGTCTTTTTTTACACCGATTGTTAATGCTCCTCCAAGTTCCATTCTAGTTTTTGACCCGGGATCAACACCAAAAGAACCTCGAGCAGATAAAGTGTCATCTAAAACCATAGTTAATTTTCCTGCAACTGGAGACAGAACTGCATAAAAAGATTCGCTGGGTTTATATTCCATACCTACGGCAACTGTTAAGTAACCTGGTGCTAAAAATTTAGAAATTACATAACTTGTATCAGGATCAGTTTCATATTTTTTTCCATCATTCATTTGTGTTTTCAAATTAAGCATTGCACTTATAAAGAATGATTCTGAAACTTTACGTCCATATTTAGACAGGAAATCGATATGATCATCCGTTTTTCGGTAGTCCTGATCTCCTTGTTTTTGAATTCCATATCCAATATCTAATGTATTTCCCCAATCGTTTTTATCCTTTGAATAATTAGCGATTAGGTTAAATAACCCATTAAACGCATATGAGTTTTCACCACCTGCAGACCAGTTTGTAAGGGAAACCTGCGAAAAGTTTACTGATGTAACTCCACCAAATTTCCAGTTTTTTAATGTGTCTGTTTCTTCCTGCGCAATTAACAATGCTGTCGAAACAAGTGTTATTGTAATAATTAAGATAACTTTTTTCGTCATTTTTCTTTATTTAAATTTCTAATGATTTTATACAAGATAGCATTAAAATTGTTCAATATTATGATCAAAAAGTTAATCGGAAAGTATTGAAACTATAATGTTCCTTTTACTTCTTGGTCCATCGAACTCACAAAAGAAAATATTTTGCCAGGTCGATAATCCCATTTTACCATCGATAACTGGGATTGTTTCACTTGGCCCAACTATTCCGGCCTTCAAGTGTGCATCCCCATTATTATCCTGCGCATCGTGCAACCAAACTCCAGAAGGTATTAACTTCTTTAGTAAATTTATAACATCGCTTTGAACTGAATCGTCCCAGTTTTCCTGAATCATTATAGCTGCAGTTGCGCCTTGCGCATAAACATTTACTATTCCATTCTGTATTTTACTGTCAGATACAATCTTTTCAACCTGGTTAGTGATGTCATACAAACCGTTATGTTTATTGGTTGATATTTGTATGATTTGTTGCACAATATCTCTAAATTTGATATAAATATTACACTAAGCTAATTAATTATGAATTACAAATCAACAACATATGCTTCATTTGATGGAATGAAACTTTCGGGTTATTTATGGGAGCCAAAATCACAACCCAAAGCATTTATTAATTTAGTGCACGGCTTTGGAGAATATTGTGAGCGATATGATGATTGGGTTATGCAATTTGTTGATAGTGGATTTGTTGTTCATGCAATAGATTATCGTGGACATGGAAAATCGGATGGACGACGAGGACATATCACAAGCTTTGAAGATTTTTTAAAGGATATAGAAGTTTTAATATATGAATCGTATAAGCTTTATCCGGATTTACCTCAATTTATATACGGACATAGTTTAGGAGGAAATATTGTTACTAATTATATTTTAAAAAGTGAAAATAAATTTAAAGGTGCAATAATTTCTTCACCATGGTATAAATTGTCTTTTGATCCATCCGCACTTATGCTATTCTTTGCGAGGATAATGAATAAAACTTATCCAAAATTTACACAAAAGGCTAAATTAGATGTAAAAGCTCTTTCACATGATAAAGAAGTGGTTGATGCATATATCGCTGATCCTCTAATACATGAAAAGATTTCGGCCAGAATGTTTTTTGAAATTTATAAGGCAGGACGTTGGGTATTAGAAAATACTGATAAAATTAATTTACCTATTTTAATTCAGCATGGAAATGACGATAATGTTACATCTTTTAAAGCAAGCAAAGAGTTTTATGAAAAGGCTAAACAGTTAAACAAAATTATTGAATATAAGGAATGGGAGGGGATGTATCATGAGTTGCATAATGAGCTAGAAAATGATCAGGTTTTTGAGTTTGTTCTTAATTGGGTTGAAAATAGGCTGCAGATAGTTTAAATTTATATAAAATTAGTAAGGGTAATTAATACTAATTAATGAGATTTTATTTTTTACGATTTATAAGTAAGCAAATATCATTATAGATTGCGTTTCATTTAATCCAAAATGTTATGAAGGAATTTCGAACAGTTATCCAACCCGAACCATCCAAAAACAAAATCAATTACCAAACACCACTTATGTTTATGGGTTCATGCTTTACCGAAAACATTGGAAATAAAATGCTGGAATTGAAATTTCCTGCGCTTGTAAATCCTTTTGGAGTTTTATATAACCCATTTTCAGTTCGAAACAGTTTAGAAATTTTAATTGATCATATGAAATTTACTAAAGATGATTTGTGTTTTTTCAATGATCAGTGGTTAAGTTTTAATCATGATACAGAGTTTTCCAATGAAAACCAAGAAGATTGTTTAAAAAGGATAAATTCATCAGTCGAAGCAGCATCTAAACATATACGTAATTCAAAGTTTTTAATTATTAGTTTAGGTACAGCCTGGGTATATAAACATAAAAAAACTAGTAAAGTCGTTTCTAATTGTCATAAAATTCCATCAAAAGAATTTGAACGAATTCTTCTTGAACCTGCCGATATTTTTGTAGAATGGTCTAACCTAATCAACCGACTTTTAAGTTTAAACAAAAAATTAAAAATAATTTTTACGGTTAGTCCGATAAGACATTGGAAAGACGGAGCAATCCAAAATCAGTTAAGTAAATCAACTCTTATTTTGGCTATTCATCAATTAATAAAAGAAATACCAAATATCGAATACTTTCCTGCGTATGAAATTATGATGGACGATTTACGCGATTATCGTTTTTACGCCAATGATATGATACATCCTTCAAATATGGCAATTGATTATATCTGGGAACAATTTTCAAAAACATATTTCGAAAAAGAAACAAACGATATCATTAATGAAGTTAACAAGATATTACTTGCTGAAAATCATCATCCTTTTAAACAGGAAACAGAAAGTCATAAAAAGTTTTTACAGAATCTTAAAAAAGAGAAAGATTTAATAAATAGAAAACACCCTTTTATTAAATTTGATTAACCAACCAATATATTTTTACAAGTACCCAAAAAAACGGTGATAAAAGAAAAGAGAGCCAATTTTGGATTCCCCTTTTTATAGTTTTATTTAAATTTAAATCTCTTTTATTAAATATATAAATACTGGAAAATGATCACTATAGCCGTTTTTGTATACTCCTCCGGCATGAGTTCTAAGTGGATATCCTTTGTATCTGCCACTTTCTTGTTTAAGAAATTCCTTATCAAAAATAAAAGTTTTATAAAGCTTAAATGTTGTTTTGTCTTTGCCTAGTAAAGGGTACGAAACAACCATCTGATCGAATAGGTTCCAATTATCTCTATAAGCTAACGAACCAATTCCTTTTTGAAATAATGGATACGTAGCATTGTATAGTTCTCCTGGATTAGTACTTTCTTCTTCCTTGTTTGCTTTTAAGTGTTTTATTAAACTTTCATTAATAGGATCATCATTTAGATCACCCATTATAATGATTTTAGCATTTTTATCTTCAATCATAATTGAATCTACTAACGATCGAGTTAAGTCAGCTGCTGCATTACGTAACGGCGCACTTCTTTTTTCTCCTCCATATCTAGATGGCCAATGATTTACAATAACATGAATCATCTCACCATCTAGTTCTCCAGAAACAACAAGTTGATCTCTTGTATAAAAATCTTCAATATCTTCGATTTTTAAAGTTGCAGAAACAGAGCTTTTTACTGTAAATATTGAAGGTTGATACAGAAGGCCTACGTCAACACCTCTTTTGTCTGGTGATTCGTAATGTACAACCTCATAATTATATTTTTTTAATGCGGGCATTTTAACTAAATCTTCGAGTACGGTTCGATTTTCAATTTCGCATACACCAATAATTGCAGGAGCAGTCTTGGTCATATCAGAAC
>JBHOSR010000014.1:0-39428 GCA_042584405.1 Bacteroidota bacterium | reverse complement strand
CATATTGCACAAGACCTATTTTCAAGATATAAAGATGAAATTCAATATCTGTGCATTGTTTTTCCAAACCAAAGGGCAAGTCTTTATTTTAAGAAAAATCTTTCTAAATTAACCGATAAACCTATATGGTCGCCAAATACAGCTACTATAAACGAATTAATACAGGAAATATCGGGATTAACCATTGCTGATAACATAAAACTTCTGTTCGAATTGTATATCATTTATAAGCAAGTAAAAAAATCGGATGAAAGTTTTGACGATTTCTATTTCTGGGGCGAAATGATGTTGAACGATTTTGACGATATTGATAAGTACCTGGTAAATCCTGAGGATCTATTTAAAAATCTTAAATCATTAAAATCAATACAAGACCAATTTACATATTTATCTGATGAACAAATTGAGGCCATAAAACAGTTTTGGCAAAGTTTCGATCCTGAAAAACATTCAAATCATCAGGAAGACTTTTTAAGCATATGGAATGTGTTATTAAATATTTATCAGCAATTTACAGAAAGACTTGATAGTCTCGGAATTGCTTACGAAGGAATGATATATAAAAATGTAGCCGATAAAATTAAAGGTAACGAAGTAATTAA
Source organism: Bacteroidota bacterium (assembly GCA_042584405.1). Classification (GTDB taxonomy): domain Bacteria; phylum Bacteroidota; class Bacteroidia; order Bacteroidales; family UBA12077; genus UBA12077. Next base: position 38,826 of record JBHOSR010000014.1, on the reverse strand, counting down.
ATTACCTCATTCGAAATACGTTTTTATAGGTTTTAACGCACTAAATAATTGCGAAAAGAAACTTTTCAATTATCTACAAAATAATAAGTTAGCTGATTTTTATTGGGATTATGATGTAAGTTATATTAATAATCCATATCATGAAGCTGGGTTTTTTCTAAGAGAGAATATTCGCGATTATAAACAAGCTCAAAGTTTTATAAACCAAGATATTTTTAATTCCTTATCACAAAAAAAGAATATAGATATCATCTCTACTCCTTCTGATATTGGCCAGGCTAAAATAATTACAAAAATATTACAGGAAAGTGAACAAAACCATACCGAATCGCCAAATAAAACAGCAATAGTATTAGCTGATGAGGATTTATTGGTTCCCATTTTACATTCCGTTCCCGATTCTATCGATAAAGTAAATATCACTATGGGATATCCTGTGAATAATACTCCCATTTATAGTTTATTGGAACATTTAATTGAACTACAGAAAAATGCAAAAGAAACGAAATCGGGTATAACATTTTATCACAAAAATGTACTGGCAATTCTTAACCATCAATATGTTAATTCACAGTTTCAGAAAAAAGCCAATGAATTACTACAATTTATAAAAAAGAATAATCGAATAGTAATTTCCAGTACAGAGTTAGCAACTTGTGATTTTTTTAAATCCATTTTTGTTAAAATAAACTCTTATCAGAAATTATCGGAATATCTTTTAAATGTCCTTCATTATATTTACAATTCGTTGAAAAAAACAGGAAAAGAAGAAACCATACATACATCATCGCTAGAGAAAGAATACATTTATCATATTTACTTAACTATTAATCGAGTAAAAGATGTTTTACAAGAGCAAAACATCTCTATAAAAACCGAAACTTATATTCGATTAATCCGAAAAATAATTCGTAACCTTCGCGTCCCGTTTACGGGAGAACCATTATCGGGATTGCAGATAATGGGAATATTAGAAACCCGATTGCTCGATTTCGAGAATTTATTTATTACATCTATAAACGAAGGTGTTTTACCTAAAACTGAAGCCGCATTATCGTTCATTCCGTATAATTTACGAAGAGGTTTTGGATTACCTACTATTGAACATCAAGATGCGATTTATGCCTACTACTTTTACCGATTAATTCAGCGAGCCAAAAATGTAACCTTGATTTACAATTCGAGCTCCGATGGCATGCAAACTGGAGAAATGAGTCGTTTTTTATATCAACTAAAATATGAATCTGATTTTGATATTACAGAAAAAAGCCTGCGCTATGATATTAATATTACTCAACCAAAAGAAATTAGAATTGAAAAATCAGAAGAAATCAATAAAAGGCTGAGCCAGTATTTTTCGTCTAATAAAGGAACAAAGTGTTTATCACCAAGTGCTTTAAGCACATTTATTCGATGCAAATTAAGATTTTATTTTCGTTATTTAGCTGATTTAAAAGAACAAGACGAAATTACTGAAGAAATTGATGCTCCATTATTTGGTAATATTCTGCATGAAGCAATGGATTATTTATACAAGGATTTTGTAAATATTGAAGTTAGCGCAAAAGACCTGCAAAAGTTAGCTAAAGATAAAACCAAACTAGAAAGTGCCATTAATCATGCTTTTAAAAAGGAGTACTTTAAAAGTAATAAGACAGATTATTCTGGAAAAAATATAATTATTCGCGAAGTAATAGAGAAGTATATATACCAGATTCTAAAAATAGATAAAAGCATTGCTCCTTTTGAGATTCTATCATTGGAAGATATATACGAAATTGAAATTCCTGTTAATATTAATGGAACACTTGAAAAGGTAAAACTTGGTGGTAAAATAGACCGAGTAGATAAACTTAATAATCATATTCGGATTATCGATTATAAAACAGGTAACGATAAGCTGGAATTTAAAAATATAGAAGCTCTTTTTTCTGACAAAAAAAGTGAACAGAATAGTGCTGTTTTCCAGACCTTTCTATATTCTATGTTTTACCTTGAAATCAAAAAACCACAAATTCCAATAACACCGGGAGTATATTCAGTGCGGAAAGTATATGATAAAAACTTTGATTACCGAATTTATAACAAAGACACAAAATCGTATGTAGAAAATTACAGTTCCATTAACAGCTACTTTTTAGAGAATATTAAAGAACTTTTAAATAGTATTTTTAATCTTGAAATCCCATTTACACAAACCGAAGAAGTCAGGAATTGTGAGTATTGTTCTTATAGAGAGATTTGTCATAGATAAAATATTAAAAAATGATTACCAGGAAACAATCAATAGTACATATAGCACTTGTAGTTAAAGACTACGATGAAGCCATAGAGTTTTACACAAAAAAACTTAATTTTATTTTAATTGAAGATACTTATCAACCTGAGCAAGATAAACGTTGGGTAGTAATAGCACCGCCAGGTTCATCAGGAACAACAATCTTATTAGCCAAGGCTTCAAAACCTAAACAAGAACCATTTATTGGGAATCAAACAGGAGGAAGAGTATTTCTTTTCCTTAATACGGATGATTTTTGGAGAGATTACAAAGATATGGTTTCTAAGGGAATAGAATTTATTAGAGAGCCCAAAAAACAAGAATACGGTATTGTAGCTGTATTCAAAGATTTATATGGTAATTTGTGGGATTTGCTAGAATTGAAAAAAGATCACCCTATTTCTAAAAGGATTATCTGACTTTACTTTTTGCTCGAAAATATTAACTGAGCGTAAAAAATATTTAAAATGAGTAATACATATAAAATTCAGCTTGAATCTTTAAGTAAAAGTTCTGTTGACTTATTACATTTGAAAAAAATGATTGTAAAATTTAGAGACATTAGGATTGATGTCGAATTAAAAGAATTGAAGAAATACACTTAAAAATAATTACTATGAAAACAGCATTTATTACTAGCTTATTACTGGTTTATTCATTTCTAAGTTTCACCCAAGATTCCAAGAAAGATTTATATAATGAATTCTGTTATAATTTCATCTCTTCAATAGATGAAAATACGACTATAGAAGAGTTAGAGAAAAATTTTAATAATAGTTTGCAGGGCGATAGTCTTCGAATAGAACTAGAGATATTTAAGAAAGAAATCCTTAAATATAAATCAACTTCAGAATATTATATTGTAAAATTAAACAGTCCATTTAATTATTATAATATAAACATTCATAATCCTAAAGCTAAAGAAATATATGGTGATCTACTTTTGAAATTTTCAAATAGTTCTGATTTTATAATAGAAACATGGAAATATACACCATTTGAAGATAGAGTTGTGAAAACTGATGACGACTTTAATGAAATTACACCTATTACTCGCCATTTGAAAAAAGACAAAAACTAAAGCAGTTGTTTGATAATAGTAAAATGAAGATAAAAGAAATAATACGAGATAAGATTCAAGAATATCTGGAATCAGTAGCTAAAATTAAAAGTACGAGATATGCTTATATCCCACTAACTCCATTTTTAATCCCGCTATTTATCGTATTTTTTACATTAATAATTCTTTTTTCAAATTGGGAATCAAAAAAAATATGGATAAAAGATAAAACTGATCCTAATAAGGTTTTTGTTGAAACAATTGGATTAAATTCTGAAGAAAATGTAATTATAAAATGGACTTGCGAAACCTATTGTGATACTATTCTAATTTATAATAGAAATAAATCTCAGAATTTAAACTTTAAAAACTCAGGTAATAATATCTTTTTGGTATATATAAATGACAGTTTGATTTTTAAAGAAATCCAATTTAAACAGATATTTTGGGAAGGATATAAATACAAATTTGTAATTACTAAGGACATTGATTCTTATTTAACTGTATTAGAAATCGAAAACTAAATTTACTTTTCCCAACTTGACATGAATGAATGAGATTTATTACGAAATATTTGAATTAGATAATAATGCAATACCAATTGAAATTAAAAAAGGCTTATCGTCAGAAAGCCAAACTCCTTCATCCAAGTGTTAATAAAAGTCCTGATGCCCCAATTAGCTCGGTTATGTTGTCCGAGTGTAATAATATTTTTAAATTAGTAACAAATTAGAAATTTAATAATTGCACCATACAATACTTAACTATAGGAAGATATTGATTGTAATAAATTCATAACATACAAATTATGATAGATAAAAAAGATTTAAAATTAGCCGTTCTTATCGATGCTGATAATATTCCCTATTCAAATATTAAAGGAATGCTTGACGAAATTGCAAAACTTGGTATTCCAACAATAAAGAGAATCTATGGAGATTGGACAAAACCAACAGTTTCAGGATGGAAACCAGCATTGCTTGAGAACGCAATTACTCCGGTACAACAATATAGTTATACTACAGGTAAGAATGCAACTGATTCAGCCATGATTATAGATGCCATGGATATTTTGCATAACCAGAATGTCGACGGATTTTGCTTAGTATCAAGTGATAGTGATTTTACTCGATTAGCTACACGATTAAGAGAATCGGGAATGCTGGTTATTGGTATTGGTGAAAAGAAAACACCAAATCCTTTTATAGTAGCCTGTGATAAGTTTATTTATATAGAAATTATTGGAGCTAAAGAAACATCAAAAACAACAAAAACAGTAAAGGTTCAGAGCCCGGAAATTGATCCGATTGATAATAAGTTTATTCAATTATTAAAAATATCGATAGAAGATATTGCTGATGATAATGGCTGGGCATTTCTTGCTGAACTAGGAGCTTTGATCATAAAAAAGAAGCCCGATTTTGATCCGCGAAATTATGGATTTCCAAAGCTAACTCCATTAATTAAATCATTAAAAAAATATTTTATGGTTGATGAAAGAGAAGTGGAAAATTCTCATATCAGACATATATACGTGAAAATTAAAAAATAGCTACATGTTAGGCGTTCACGCCAAAATATATTCGTGCATCGGTAACTGGCCTATAGAAAACTATAGATATGAAAAAATTGAAGATATTTCTAATATGCATTTTCATAATTAATTTTTCAGATATACTAGCTCAACAACAATTCGAGTTTTGTAATAATTTTATTCAAAATTTGAGTTTTATTACCGGACAAGATGAAGGAATTGATCAAAACCTGGATGATAACTTTACCTGGATGCAAAATCAAGGTTATACTCATCTTAGATTCTTTGGCATTTTCCCAAATGGATATCACACCTTTCCATCACCTACGTTAGATGCAAACGGTTATCCCACAGATTCAGAAATGGAAACATTTTTAGGATTAATAATAAGTAAAGCTGATCAATATGGAATTATTGTCAATTTTGACGGCTTAGAAATTATTGCTGAATCAAATCGCGATACTTTACAATCTGGATATGGGTATCTTACCGAGCAGGAGGTTGCTAGTGTAGTTCAGGAGATTCTTTCTTTAGGAGTTACGTTTATAACCGAAGAACAGTTAGGATATAGTTATCTGCAGGCTATACAATCGGCCACATCTCAAGTAGGTGCAACTCATGAAACAACAAGTTATCTATGGTGGAACGATACAATTTATGCCGATGAGCAGTTGGGCAGTGTTTTTAATTATTACCACTATAATCAAACTGAGCTTGACTCTCTCATTGCTCTTTCGGGGACATATCCTCCATCGAATTTAGGGAACCTTCATGTTATTGCTGAAGGCGCTAATTATTACGACATACCTTTTTCCATTGCTGTTGGTTCATTTGGCACTTTAAAAGCAGAAAACTGGAAAAATGTTCTGCTATTCTCCCAAATACAACATCAACCGATAAGGTTTTCTATTGAGGAAAGTAATACAAATTTTTGTATTTGGGATGATAATTTTAATTTTATGACAGATGTAGGCAATGAGATTTTGTCTTATTCAAGTCAATCGTTTGCTGATCGTCCGATTGTAAATTTGGTTTATGATATATCCGCAGTATATTCAGGTACTTTTTACCCTGTATTAAATGCTTCAATAATAAACATCCCGGCAGTTGTAAACACATTTACACTTCTTGGTTACAAAGTAATTCTCACTAGCGATACAATTTTACCCGATGCTGACCTTTATTATCTTATGCTAGTTGGAGGAGCAAACTCTACTGAAATTGCACCACTTCCCGATTATGTTGACACCTTATTAAATAGTTCATCAACTGTTTTCCTGCATCCTGCTTTTGGAATACCTGATGAGAATGATGCCTCGGATTGGACCTCTGTAAGGAGTTTCTTTGGATTACCTTCTGGAGATACACAAACACTGATTGATGCATTACCCGAAAGTGTCACTTTTAATAATTATAACGTTTTATGGGGAGGTGCAAATCTTTGGATCACTCCCCTAATTGAAAATATCCCTGTGTCACAAATTAACACAAGTAGTGCCACTGTGTTATTATCAGGAGAAGTTAATATGGATGATATTGCATTAATTATTCAAAACGGAAACAAATATTTGATTAACAGTAATGTTATTCACTTTGAAACATCCTATATTCTATCCAATATTCTTAATGGCCCACTAAATGCTCCAGTAATGGCCGATATAGCTATTGTTGATGATACTGTCTTAATTTTTGCAGAATATCATACAGAAATTAATATAGATTTACCTTGGAGCAGTGCATCCAAATTAATTCGATACAATCCGCAAGGTTATAAGATATTGGATACAGTTTTAATTTCAAATGGAAATTATACTGATAACCTATCGAGGGGTGAATTGGTATTGTTAACTAAAAGTACAGCTCAAAATATTACAGAAAAGTCTTCTGAAAGAAACTACTTAAAGAATTACCCTAATCCTTTTAAAACGGAAACGACAATTAGTTATAATCTACTTGAAAGTATGTGGGTAAAGGTAGAGATCACAGATTTACACGGAAGAGTAATAAAAACACTTGTGAATACACAACAAGAAAAAGGAATAAAAACTGTAATTTTTGATGCAACAAATTTGTCTAGCGGTATTTATCTATATAAACTTAAAACCAGAGAATTCGAACAAGTTCGAAAAATGATAGTACTTCATTAATAGTACTTAATATAATCTTCTTGTGCATTCTAAATAATGGTTACTACAACTGCGAAAATATTTTTAAATTTGTAGTAGTAATTAAAAAGCTTAATACGAATACGTTATAAATAAAATAAATAAAAAATGACTTTATTAAAAAAGATATTCATTATTTCCATAGTTACTCTGGTATTAGGGCTAATTGGTTATTTTATTTTTTCAAATCATTGGATAAAATATATATTTGTACATATTGGAGCAGTTGGTATTATTGGCCTTCTTGCATACCTTACAAGTATTATTGCTAAGCAAAAAGGATTAAATTATGGTAAAGCTTTTTCATTTAGTTTTTTTCCTTCAGTTTTTTTGGGAATAATTTCTGCTTATTTAGCTGGCCCGCCAAGAGAAAATGGCTTGCCCCTATTTTGTGGTGGATCTGTGAGTTTGGGTTTGGCCTTAATCGTAGTGATCATTTATTTATTACTTAAAAAAAGGAAGCAACTAAATAAGTAATAATAATCCTAGATCGAGAAATTTAAAATACAAACACTAAAATTAATATACTCTATTAGTAAGTATATTTTATATTACTTATTCTTCAGCTCTCGTGAACATGTTGCTAAGGTGTAAAATTATTTTTAGCTTAGTACCAAATTGATCCTAATGAAAAAACTTATTATTCCACCTGTTTTTGTTTTGATCTGTTTCCTAAGTATTGTATTGTTTTATTTTCTAATTCCAAAGTACAACTTGATACCTTTTCCTTTAAATTTTATCGGTTTAATTATTTCATTTTTAGGATTTGTGATCATAGGTAAATCAAGAGATTTATTTAAAAAACACAATACTACTTTAGACATAAAGAAATCTTCTCATTTAATTACCGAGGGTATTTTTGCAAAAACGAGAAACCCTATGTATATAGGAATGTTTTTATTGTTATTTGGAATAGCCGTATGTTTTATGAATTTATTCTCCGTGTTGGCTGCAATTGGATTTATTTTAATAATACAGATTATTTTTATTCCTACAGAAGAGAAACTAATGTATGAGTCATTTGGTGAAAAATATCTTGAGTACAAAAGGAAAGTTAGCAGATGGATATAGCTTATAATCCTTAATTTACTAATAATATGACAGATAGTACCAATAATAAATTAATTATTAGGCAATATACCGAGCAAGTTCTAAATACTGGAAATGTTGAAAACATTTCTGATTTTATATCTCCTAATTATGTGGAGGTTTTTAATAATCAGAAATATGAACTTGGAATAGAAGGAGCCAAAGAACATGTTTTAGGGGTTAGAAAAACATATCCTGATTTAACATTAAACATTGAACATCAAATTGCAGAAGGCGATTGGGTAGCCACTAGTTATACCATGAGAGGTACACATCGTGGTGAATGGATGGGAATTAAAGCTACAAATAAAAAAATTGTAGTTACAGGTGTTAATATTGACAGAGTCGTAAATGGAAAAATAGTAAAACACGGTGGGGCAGCTAATCTGTTTAATTCGCTTTTAGATATTGGGGCTATTAAACTTTTAGATGAATAAAACTAGAGAATCTATTACCTGCGTAGTAGATTAATGAAACATATTTTCTGTAAATTATTCTTAACTTGTACTAAATTAATGTTATTAGTTTTATAAACTATAATCTTCTGTAAAATAACAAAATACGAAACCTTTTAAAATTACAGACATGAAAAAAATAATTAAAAAGATCCTAATAACTATTGGAGTATTAATTGTTATAATCATATTATTTGTGCTTGGATACATGTTTAAAGCAAAGTCTGAAATTAATAAAATGACTCCCTTAGAAACTCAAAAAATAACAGAACAGATATATTCGATAAAAGATACATTTACAAATATTTATTTAATTCAGTCTAATGATGGATATATTGTCATTGATGGAGGAAATAGTATTGACAACATAACTACTGAATTATCAATTTTAAACATTGATGCTAAGAAGGTAATCGCCCTGTTTTTAACTCATTCAGATGGTGATCATGTGGCGTCCGTTCCACTATTTAAAAATGCAGAAGTTTATCTATCGAAGCAAGAAGAGCAATTACTAACTGGCGAAACATCAAGATTCCTGTTTTTTGGAAATAAAATTGAATGTGAAAATTACAATTTAGTGGAAGACAATCAGGTAATAAATATATCAGATTTAACAATTCAATGTATATTAACACCAGGTCATACTCCAGGTTCTACATGCTATTTGATTAATAATAATTATTTATTTACAGGTGATGCACTAAGCCTTATCGATGGAACAGTAAAAGATTTTAACAACCTATTCAATATGGATACCAAAACTCAAATACAATCCATTAAAAAATTAAGTAATCTCGATTCTATTAACTTCATATTTACGGCACATCATGGAATGACTAATGATTTTTCATTCGCTTTTAGCGACTGGAAAAATTAATCTCATTATCATAAAATAACATTTCATTTTATTTTTTAATATTAGTGCAGTAATTATGCTTATTTAACTAGAAATTTGAAACTTTAAACTCTAAACTAATTTTTACTATATTTGAATTAATTTGAGTAAAAGCTGAATAATGATCCAGAATTATTTTAACTATAAAGTCAAAATAAAAGATACTCCGTTCACATCCGAAACGGGAAAAAAATATGAAAATACAGCAGCTATTTCCTTTTTGGATGAAAATAAAAAAGAAGTTGCATATATTGAATTGGGATTTTTAGATTGCGAAGAAATTTACAAATTAATCGATGAAGAAAAACCTATTAACCTGGATCATTGTTATATAGAAAACTTTTCTCTTTCTGATTACCGCGAAAATCGTAATATAGAAAAAAAGGCTTTTGTTAAAATCCATAAATTCTCTGCATTTAATACTTTTTTCGATTCAAGAATTATTACTGACTTCTCATTTGCCGAATTCGATGATGAATATAAGAATTTTGAGAATACTCATTTTCTGAATGGTGCTGTTTCATTCCAATCATCAAATTTTCACCAGGGAGGTGTAAATTTCAGTTATTCATATTTTAATGATGGAAATGTTGATTTTACGAATGTAAATTTTGGTGATGGTGAAGTTAATTTCAAAAACTCGTGGTTTGGGACTGGCCATAAAAATTTTCAGGATGCGCATTTTGGTGAAGGAAATGTTCTATTTGTAAATACAGAATTTAATAAGGGCGATGTTACTTTTGTAAATGTTATCTTTAAATCTAACCGTGTTTCGTATAAAGTTGCCCGTTTTGGCGAAGGAAAAATAGGATTTCATTTTGCACGATTTCATTGTAAAGAACTACTTTTTGAAAGAACTGAATTTGGTGATGGGAAACTAGATTTCAGAACTTCTGAATTTAGCGATGCTAAAGTGAGCTTTAATAGGGCCGTTTTCGGGAATGGTGAAAAATCATTCGAAGCATCACAGCATAAGGGTGGAAAAATTTCATTAAGAAAATCCGTATGGGGCGATGGTAATGTATCATTTGAACAGGTGGAGTTTGATAATACATCATTATTCCTCGATAATGCTGATTTTGGTAAAGGAAATCTTAGCTTCAGTAATTCAAGAATAAATGAACTTTCGCTAAAATCTTGTCATCTGGATTATTATGTAGATCTTAGATTATCAAAATGTAAACATATTGATCTCTCCGATACGGTTGCACGTGATATTATTGATATTAAACCATATGATTTCCCTTTAGACATTGATACCATAAATTTTGCAGGAATGCGTTTAATTGGTCGAATTTATATTGATTGGGGAATTAATGATGTTAAAAAATTGATATACTCTCAAGAAAATGCATCAAAACGAGTTTTAGCTGAACAGTTTCGTATTCTTAAAGAAAATTTTAGCACAACAGGACAATACGCCGATGAAGATAAAGCATATGTCGAATTTAAACGAAATGAATTGGATGCTGATTTAGGTGATGCTGTTATGAAAAATCCTTACAGTCGTATTTGGGAGTATCCCAATTATGCTTTTCAGTGGCTTGTTTTCGATAAGGTTGGATTATATGCAACGAATCCTTTAAGAGTTATAACAAGCATGGTTTTTGGGTATTTTTTCTTTTCTGTTTTATATGTTATTCTACCTTTTATTATGGATACCAAAATTGTATCATCCCTTGGCGATCCAGATAAATTAGGTCCTATTTCTGTTGCTTTTTATCATAGTGCTATTACATTTTTTACTATTGGATATGGAGATTATTATCCATCCGGTTTTTTTAGATGGTTATCGAGTATTGAAGGATTTGTAGGATTATTCTTAATGTCATACTTCACAGTTGCTTTTGTTCGTAAAATTTTAAGATAATAATATGGGTTCAGGATTTGCATTAGATGCAGTAAAGAAATTTCAATACAACAGACTACTAAAAAAACTGCATCGAGCCCCGTTATAATGAAATGAAAGAGGCTGTATCGAAAATTAAATCAAAATATCATGTATTTATTGATCGAAATCAGCTCACTACACAAGAATTAAAGTCTTATAAAAAAAGATTAAAACGAAAATAATTAGAGATCGACAAATAGTATTTATTAAATCGTTAATAATTACAATCTGTATTGGATTCTTTATTTTCTATGTTGCTAAGTTTTTATATAATCTTTTTCTAAATTCGTTCTGAATCAAAGAATTATTTTATAAACGAATTCTTATTGCTTTTCTTTCATTATTATTTTTTGTATTTTTCATAGGTGTTCCACATTTTAAATTCATTAGTTATGGCAAAAAAGGAAAGTAAAAAAGGCAAAATAGCAATCCTAACAGGAGGTGGCGATGTTCCTGGTTTAAATCCAGCAATTAGAGGCGTAACCATAAGAGCATTACGCGAAGGATTTGAGGTCATTGGGATTCGTCGAGGTTGGATGGGATTAGTTGATATGGTGCGAGATAAAAATGTAGATAATTCTGATTTTTATGAAATACTGACAGAAGGCAGAGTTAACAAGGCGGGACGCTCAGGAGGGACATTTTTACATACATCCAGAACAAATCCAAGTAAAGTTGCTAATTGGAATGTACCAGAACATTTAAAAGATAAATACAATAAACCTAGAAACGATCTTACTCCCGAAGTTCTTAAAAATCTTGAGTTCTTAGGAATAGATTACCTCATCCCTATTGGTGGTGACGACACATTAAGTTATGCTGTTCGACTATATAAAGAAGGTATAAAAATAGTCGCCATTCCAAAAACCATGGATAATGATGTTCCGGGCACAGATTATAGTATTGGATTTAGCACCTGTGTAACAAGAACCATTCAAATAACAAATAATCTGCGTACAAGTGCGGGTTCCCATGAACGTTTCATGGTTCTAGAAGTATTTGGTCGTTATGCAGGATTTACTGCAATGCTTCCTACCATGGCAGGAGCAGCTAATCGTTGTGTTATTCCTGAATATAAATTCAAAATTGAAAATCTTACTGAACTACTTATCGAAGATCGCTTGAATAATCCAAGTAAGTATTCCGTTGTATTAGTATCGGAAGGTGCTATGTTTGAAGGTGGAGAAATGATCTACGAAAACGAAGTTAAAGATGCTTATGGTCATGCTAAACTAGGAGGAATAGGCGATTTGGTTTCGGCTAAACTTAAAGAACATTCCGCAAATTGCACAAAAGGAAGGCCAATTGGTGTAATTAATCAGAAAATTGGATATTTAGTTAGAGGTGGTGATCCAGATGCTATTGATTCCATTGTACCAATGGCATACGGAAATCTAGCTTTGGATTTAATATTAAAAGGAATTCATGGCAGATTAGTAGCGTTAAAAAATGGACGATACGATAATCTTCCTATTGAAGTTATTGTAGATTCTAAAAAAGTAGTTAATATTCAAAAGTATTATAATACAGAAAGATTAAGGCCTTTCTATAAAAGTTTTGAATTTCAGCCATTATTTATAATGACTAGCGAATAAGCAAGTAGCCTGGTTTAAATTTGAACAAATTCGCTTTTTGATTGCTTATACAGTGAATGTTAAATTAAAAAACACATCACTATGAAAATGTATAAGCAATTATTTTTTATTGGACTAATTACCTTTTTTTCTTTCAATAATTCTAAAACAACCTATGCACATTGTGAAATACCATGTGGCATTTATGAGGACACCCTTAGAATTGAATTAATAAAAGAGCATATTGTAACTATAGAAAAATCAATGAATATAATTTTTGAATTAACGCAAGAAGTTAATCCAAATTACAATCAAATTGTTCGTTGGGTAAATAATAAAGAAGATCATGCAAATAAATTACAAGAAATTGTCAGTCAATACTTTTTGCACCAAAGAATAAAACCTATAGATCCGGATAATACAGAATTGTACGAAGAATATATCGAAAGACTTACTTTATTGCACGAAATATTGGTTTATTCTATGAAAGCAAAACAAACCACAGATCTATCGTATATCGAGAAATTAAATAAAGCGGTTTTAGCATTTGAAGAAGTTTACTTTCATTCTCATGATCATTAAACTTAGTTTAAATAAGAAATACAACAAATTAACTACGTTTCTTTTATATTGTATTGTTTATACATTTTTAATAAATAAATGGTTTAAAATCATCGTGTATTCCTAAAATTTATATTTTTACAATATAACCTATGTTTAAAAGCTATGAAAAAGATACTGATCGTATTGGCTATAACACTATTCGTTTTTGCATGTAGTGATGATAAATCGAGTGATGCTGAGATAATTGATCTTACAATAACCAACTTATCGAGCACCGACTTAAATTATCAAAATACTAGCATTGATTCAGAAATGAAAAAAATATACATTTTTTTAGACAATGACTTGACTGAATTTATTTTCCCTATTACTTTATCAGCAGATATTCGATTATCGTCCGGTGCTAAAACCTCATCGATATCAAGTGGAGATTTAATTTTTGCAAATTCAGATGAAGTAAAAACTATAGAAGTAGAAGCTGAAGATGGTACCTTAAAGAACTGGTATATATATTTATTTCACCGTCAAATTCAAAATTCTGCATTTGAATACTGGTTTGATAATCAAGGTATGAACGGGAAAATTTATCAAGAAATAGGATCATCTTCTGTTACATCAGTGTGGGCAACTGCTAATATGGGAACAAGCATTTATGACGTTCATTGTACACAGCCTTTAACAGATGGTTCTAATACCTTAGTTGAAATTTATTCAGGGGAAACAGGAAATTTACCAATAACTGCAGGAACAATATTTACTGGCATTTTTAATGTTGCAGGAGCAATTTCCCATCCAACCGATCCTGAACAAGCAACCATATTTGGAATACCTTTTACTTTCAGACCAACTGCAATAAAATATAAATTTAAGTATCAAAGTGGTGATAGATATATTTTAGCAACTTTAAATGATCCCAATAATATTTTTGGTGGTTTTACAGTTACAGATATTGAAGGAGAAGATAAGTGCTCAATGGAAGCTACATTGGAAATTCGCAATGGAGATCAAGTTAATGAAATTGCCAGAGCTGAATTATTTTCGGAAACAACTGATGATGTATTAACCGAAATTACAATTCCATTCATTTATACTTCTAACAATATTCCAACACATATATCTGTTATGTTTTCGTCAAGTACAGAAGGTGATATATGGAAAGGCTCTGTTGGTAGTACATTAGTTATTGATGATGTAGAATTAGTTTATGAATAAATCGATTCTACAATGAAAAAGATTGTAATCTCAATAATTATTTTTCTATTTACTTACTCATTATATTCACAAGAGAGAAAATTTAATTTTTATCCGAATGTTGCGGTTGATTTAGGAGGTGCAATTCCTTTTCCTTTATCTGATATACCGGATGGTGCTGGTGGAACACCTAAACCTTATCCTTCAATTGGAATAGGTTCAGAATTTAATTTAAGCGAAAAATGGGAATTTGCTTTTGAAATTAATTATCATTTAATCGCATTTTCTGCTGATGCTGATGTAATTAGTCAACCTTTTTATTGGGATGATGGGTCAGCACAATATTTTACAGGTAAAACAGAAACTGATGTTGAATTACGAATGGTAGAGTTTCCACTTATAGCTTTTTATGAACTTAAAGAAGGAAGAAGGTTCTTAGTTGGATTTTATTATAGTAGAATTCTTGAAGGTAGGTTTGATACAAAAGGATTGGATGGAGTATTATCTGATAATAAAGATGATACTGATAATGCTATTTTACCAGGTTCTGCTAACGTAAATTATTCATTTAATCAATTCCTCGATAAATATGACTATGGTGTTTTAATTGGTTACCGATATAACATAAACCATAAACTTTATTTATGGGCAAGATTAAATGTTGGTTTTAAAAGTATTTTTGAAAAAGATTTTAACAACATTGATTATGAAATGTATCAAGTAAGATTAAATTTGGGTGTTTCGTACAAGCTTTTTGATTAAATATATAATTAATATAATATGGATTTTCTCTCTGGAATAGATACTCCTATTTTCAATTACCTGCTATTACCATTACTCATATTTTTTGCACGAATCACCGATCAAACTATTGGTACCATTCGATTGATTTATGCTGCAAAAGGATTTAAGTATCTTGCCCCATTAGTAGGATTTTTTGAGTCTTTAATTTGGCTTACAGCAATTAGCCAAATTATGAAACACCTTGATAACATTTATTGTTATTTTGCTTTTGCTGGTGGTTTTGCCATGGGTAATTTCTTTGGAATAATTCTGGAACAAAAAATTTCAGTCGGCGTCGTTCTTGTTCGGGTTATATTACAAAAATATGAAAACGTTTTAGGAGCTAATCTAAAATCTGCAGGTTTTGGTTTTACACTAGTTGATGCTACCGGACGAGAAGGTTCTGTTAAATTACTTTTCTCGACAATTCATAGAAGAGAGTTAAAAAAATATTTAAAAATTGTGCACGAAATTAGACCTAATGCATTTTATACAGTTGAAGACATAAGGCAAGTTAAAGGGAATGTATTTGAAAAAACAAAACGAACAAGCGTTTTTAGCAGAACAAATCCACAAAATAGAAAGGGAGCCTAGTTAAATGAGGAATGAAGAATAATGAAAAATAAATTGTTAATGCTAACTCCTAATTTAAAAAAAACTCAAGGCATTTTAAATACTTTTCAATGGAACTTTTGAGATTCTCAATACATTACGGAATGCATTATTTGCTGCCCTTTGTTATTGCATATATCTTCTTTAGAAAATATTTTTGGAAGGCAAGTATTCTAATTCTATTAGCAAACTTAATCGATTTAGATCATTTATTAGCTAATCCAGTTTTTGAACCAAAAAGGTGTAGCATAGGATTTCATCTATTGCATTCGTATTTAGCTATATTTATTTATTCAGTTCTATTGGTATTTCCTAAAACTCGCATTCTTGCAATAGGATTAATTATGCATATTTCTGTGGACTTTTTAGATTGTATTTTGATTTAATCATTTTCTTCCAATAAATCAGGACGCAGTTTTTTTGTCCGTTCATAAGATTGTTCTTCTTTCCATTTATCTATTTCCTTAAAATTACCAGATAATAGAACATCTGGAACTTTCCATCCTTTATACTCTGCTGGACGCGTATAAACTGGTGGAGCAAGTAAATCATCCTGAAAAGAATCAGTGAGTGCTGAAGTTTCATCTGAAATAGCACCCGGGATTAATCGCACAACACTATCGACAATAATTGCAGCTGCTAATTCACCCCCAGTTAAAACGTAGTCGCCAATTGAAATTTCTTTTGTAATAATATGTTCACGAATTCGCTGATCAATTCCTTTATAATGTCCACAAAGAATAATGATGTTTTTGTAAGTAGCTAATCGATTTGCTTCTTTTTGAGTATATTTTCCCCCATCCGGAGAAGTATAAATTATTTCATCGTAATTTCGTTCTGCTTTTAATGCACTAATTGCACGATCAATGGGTTCAATCATCATTACCATACCAGCATCACCACCGAAAGAGTAATCATCGACACTTTTATGTTTATTGGTAGCATAATCTCTTAGATTATGTATAAATATTTCAACATGCCCTTTTTGCTGAGCGCGTTTAATAATACTATGACCTAAAGGGCTATTTAATAATTCAGGTAAAACTGTTATTATATCTATTCGCATCTTAATATTTAATTTACAACACAAAAATAATAATCGTATGCATTAAAACTTTAGCTATTGATGAATTCTTATTATTAATTGTGCAAACCAGTCATTATGACATATAAAACACAAGCTTGTATGCCATTACGGCATTGTAATTTTGTTTTTATTCCAAATTTTGGCAAAATATTGTGTTGGTATAGCATTTGAAATAATGCAATTAAACAATAATAATCAATTTAAATAATAACCAAAAACAATAAAATTATGACACTAGTAAAAATGAACAGACCAGTATCTCATATGCACAGAGCAAACGGATACAGAACATTTTCAGATTTGGTAAATGAAATGTTTAACGAAGAAAAAGTATGTACAAATCAGTTTGTAGCCATACCTCCTGCAAATATTATTGAATCTAAATTTGATTTTAGAATTGATATTGCAGCTCCAGGTTTCGTGAAATCTGATTTTAAGATTGACTTAGATAAATATTTATTAACTATTTCATTAGACAAATCAGTTGATGAGAACTCTGAAGAAACCTTTAATCTCAAGGAATTTAATTTTAATTCTTTTAAAAGATCATTCAAAATTTCTGAAAAGATAAATATTGAGAAGATTAACGCAATTTATAAGAATGGAGTATTACAAGTTATTCTTCCTAAAAAAGAAGAAGCAGTTGAAAAACCCGCACGAGAGATAAAAATTTCATAACATCTCAATATATAGTTCTTTAAATAAAATACCCAAACCATAATGGATTGGGTATTTTTTACATGTTAAAAATAGAAGCCTATTTACTATCAAGCATTTCTAATATTTCATTTAACTTTTGCTTCAATTCTTTGTTTTCAGATTTTAATTCCTCAATTTGAGATTGCTGATCTTTAATTATGGATTCATGTTTTTGCACTTCATTTAACAGTAAAACGGAAAGTTTTGGATATTGCACTCCGTCTGGTATTAATTTGTCAGATTCACTTCCCGGAATTACATCTTTTTCGACTGCAAATTCCGCTAGTTCAGGTATTACTTCTGCAACTTCTTCAGCAATTAATCCAAAATGTCTTTTATTATCACTTAAACTTGTAAAAGAAACAGGATTAAGATTATAAATATCTGATGTATTTATTTCGAGTGATGCTATATCCTTTTTATATCTTTTTGAAGAAGTACTTCTTACTATTCTTCCACTTGCATAGATATACAAATTTGCAGCACTTGCAGTCGTTGAGTTATAAATTCCTTGTGCATAAAAATCTGTTGCGTTGCTATTCCCAATCCAAATTTCATTATCGCCGGAAACAATTACGCTATCTCCTATTGCAATACAGTTGCTATAATCTACACTACTAAAGCTAGTATTATTTGCATTGGTTCCAATAAAAACATTTCTTGTACCATAAGATCTATATCCTGCCTTATAACCTATATACACATTTCTTGTTCCTGAACCAGTATAAATACCACTTTGCGATCCTAAATAAGTATTATAAGAACCAGTATTACTAAAGCCACTTGTATTTCCAATAAAAGCATTATTATCACCAGTTGTATTATAACCAGCACTTATACCTACATAAGTATTATAATTACCTGAAACATTAGATCTTCCTGCACTATTTCCAACAAATAGATTATTATAAACACTTACACTACTTGAATAGCCTGCTTCATTTCCAATAAATACATTCTGAACTCCATCTGAAAAATTATAACCTGCCTGATCACCAATAAAGATATTTGACAATCCATCTTCTGAATTTGCACCTGCATTATTACCAATAAAAATGTTCCATCCACCAGAAATATTAGCCTGACCTGCTTGGTAACCCATAAAAATATTTTTGAAACCAGAGACTGTATTTTGCCCAGTTTTGTATCCAAAAAAAGTATTATATTTTCCCATACCAGGATTTAAGGGATCTTGTTCAACTAGCTCACCACTCTCATGTCCAATAAAATAATTTAGCGGTGATAATTGCAAATAGCTAACTGAAGTTCCTCCTGCAATACTTCTAACACCAAATCCATTTATAGTATCTTGTGTAAAAATTCTAGTACTATCAGTAGTAGCAACAAACATGTGCTGATTCGTTCCTTTACTCGGACTTCGTCCACTAACTGCAAAGCCTCCAACTTTTCCTTTCGTTCCTGTGTTCTCATTAACATAAATCCTTGTACTATCAGCCGTAATAAAAAGTAGATCAGTATTTAGACTTTTAGATGGACTTCTTCCGCTTACAGCAAATCCCCCGACTTTACCTTTTGCATTCACTGTGTCATTTACATAAAATCTTGTGCTATCTGGTGTTACTCTCAATATATCGAGTCCTCCTGCTTTATTTGGTGACTTACCACTAATTGTAAAACCGCCAACTTTTCCTTTTGCATCAGGATCAACAAATATTTTTACACCATCATTGTAAACTGCAAAAACAGTATCGTTATTTGCATTAATTACCTGAAAAAGCGCTTCACTTCCGGCAGCATTTGATTTTACTTCGAGATTGCTTATTGGATTTGAAGAACCAATTCCAACGTTTCCAGTGTTATAGTAGATATTATTTCCATTAATTGCCCACTGGCTGCTATCATAAGGAAAAACAACACTATTAGCACCACTAATTTCTAATGTATCTCCATCTATAGTTAATGTTTGTAATTCATTGTTTGGATTATTATCGGCATCATCAACTCCATCTTGCAGTAAACCAAGATTAACAGTACTTCCACTGGTTATGGATAAATCTGTTCCTACTAAATTGATATCTTGAATTTCATTTGTTGGACTAGCATCTGCATCGTCATTATTTTCAACATCTTTAGCATAAAATGCATAAGGAACAGATAATAGCTGAACTGTGCCCATATCTATATAACCACTACCTGCATCTACTTCGATCTTCAAATATTTATCATTTAATGACCAATCAATGGTTGAAAAATCTCCACTTTCTGGACTGCCTTCACCAATAATAATATTAACAAGACCATAATCATTGGTTGTTTTATCATGTGATTCACTATATAAAATAGTACCACCCACCATGTTGTTAATGATAGATATTCTAACATCAATGTTTTGATTAATGAGTAACTCTCCAGTATTATCGCGGATTACTGCCTGATAATTAATCATATCAGGAACTTGTGCTGAAAGGTTAGCGAAAAGTATTATTGCTAAACTTAAAATAATAAGTTTTTTCATATGATATTAGATTTGATTTATTCTATGTTGGGTGATTAAGTTAAATAAAAACTTAACATCATCCAACCATTTTTTTTGATCTCTATTTATAATTTATCTTAATAATTACTAAATCCTTATGTTATCTGGTATTTACACATTCCCTCTATCCGTTACAAGCTAATAAAAAAATTATCTAGGATTAAAAAATAATTCTTTGATTGAAAAAATATTTTTAACTTGGTATTAATTAATGTATTTCTTTAAAAATTTGCCTATTAACCCAAAACCTATACATATGAAAAAATTACTTTACATTTTAACGGTAAAAGTCGTTTGCTTTGTACTGATTCAAAACTTTTTATCAATTGATTTAATTGCTCAAGATTTAATTAGTCGGAATTCTTCTGAATATCCTGGAAATACTTCTATAACTCCTCCAGGATGTACAGGAGCTACAGGTAATCTTTGCGATCCAATTGAATTAGATTCTGTAGCACGATTTAATAAAGAATTTATATTTACTATTCCTTTATTAGAAACGGGATTAATAAACTGTGCAATTAGTGATACAAATTGGGTACCATCATCAATGAGAAAGTATACTGATCTTAATAATATTAATTGCAATGAGATCCATTTAACAGTTGATAGCGGTTGGTCGAGCCTTGCCACAGACGATCATTATATTGAATTCAATTTTCATTGTGAAAAAACTGGATTTACTCCTGATAATCAGGTTTTTAGAATAAATATAATTAGAGATACCGCTAAAATTGTTATGGTAATCGATCGATCTGGTAGTATGGATTGGCTTATTCCCCCAACTTCAAACCGACGTTGGGATACATTGGAAGTGGCTGTAAATGGATTTGCTGCACAATTACAAGAATTTAGAAGACCAATTGATTCCTTGGGTCTTACTTATTTTGCTTCAGACGTAATACAGCCAAATCCCGCAAATTTTTCAAAAGATTTTAATTCAATAACGGGTAAGTGGTTCCCTACACCAACAACTGCAACTTATGTTGCAAATGAATTAGCAACAGTTATAAAACCGCAAGGATGGACAGCTATGGGGCGTGGACTACTGGATGCAAAAAGGAAATTAAAACAAGTATATGCACCACAAACCAAGAAAATGGTTTTCCTGGTTACAGATGGAGAACAAAACTGGCATGAACTGGTCGATCCAGATGGAGTAAGTGTAGGAGGAGGTGTTGATTATTTAAATGATTATTCTACCAATCCCAGGGATAGCATTATTTATTTTACAGTAGCTACCTGGGAAGCTGGAGCTCAACCTGCTATTTTAAATGCAATAGCAGATAATAGTGGTGGAGAAGCATTGCATGCAGTTCCTTATTCATCTTTCCAAAGTTGGTTTACAGATCAACTGGTTAATATGTTACACGACTGTAGCCCACAACTGGTTTTATCTAAAGAAGCAGATCAATTATCTGGACCAGTAACATATACATTTAATTTAAATAAACATATTAAGAAATTACTTTTTCAGCTTTCAACACATAATATTGATATCACGATTAAAAAAGATGGAGTTAATATGACTCCTTATGCAAAACCTGTTGCAGGATCAAGTTTAAATTTTAAAAAGTTCAGCTTTCCAGTTAATACTGGATCAGGTACCATAGGGTCAGAAGGAAAATGGGAAGTAACATTAACAAATAACTCATCTAAACCTTATTGCTTAACTGCTTTAGCCGATGATCATAACTTAGATTATACTTGTAAATTAAATAAGAAAATATTTACAGTTGGTGATACTATTAAATTTAATACCAATATTTCTTATGCAGGTACACCAATAACCGGACCTGTAAATAATGTTAGGGCTATTGTGTTAAAACCTAATGATGATATCGGTCATTTACTTTCAATTTATGAAACAAGCTTATGCGATACTTCTAATGACGATATAAGCAGTCCGGTTTCTCAAAAATATGCTGATCTCATGTTAAGCGACACTACCTTTTATAATGCACTTTTACCTGATTCACAGCAAATTGTTCTTACCGATTTAGGTGACGGAAATTATACCGGAGAATTTCGCCATACAGACATTAGTGGGCCATATAATGTTCTATTCGTAATTAATGGTGAGATTCCTAATAATGGAAACTTTGACAGACTTAAAATGTTATCCTCGCTAGTAGAAAATGATGGTTCGATTTCCGAAGTTGATGTCTCAATAGATTCAGAACCTCCTTCAACACCTTCAAATTTAAGTGTTAGTAATCTTACTGAAACATCCTTGAAACTAAAATGGGATCCGACAAATGATAAATTCGGTATTGACAAATACTTGATTTTTAAAGATGGTTTATTGCTGGCTGAAGTAAATTATAACAAATGTAGTTATAATATGTACAACTTAGCACCAGGAGCAAATTATTCATTTTATGTTCAAGCACGCGATGCCAGTGGCTTTGTATCAGGAAACAGCAATAGTGTAAATGTTACTATGTTAGGTGTTTATGATATTGAAGCACCAACAGCACCATCAAATCTATCTGCCTCTGATATTACACAAACACAACTGTTTTTAAGTTGGAATGCAGCAAATGACAATATTGGAATAGAAAGTTACGAGGTATACAAAAATAATATAAAAATAATGAGTACAACCAGTACGAATGAATATATCCTAGATCTTGTGGCTGGAACAGAATATTCATTCTATGTAATTGCAAAAGATGCTTCAGGAAATATATCTGCTGCAAGTAACGCACTCACTATTTCCACTGAAGGGGTAGAAGATACTGAAATACCAACAACACCAACTAATTTAATTGCTTCTGATTTAACACATTCAAGTGTTTATTTATCATGGAATGTTTCAAATGATAATGTGGGAGTATCTGAATATGCTCTTTACGAAAATGAAGTATATTTAACTAGTACAGATATTAACGAGTTTTATAGATCAAATCTTGCTCCGAATACATTATATTCATATTATGTTACAGCTAAAGATGATGCGGAAAACGTTTCTGCTAATAGTAATGTAATAAACATTACTACACCAGGTGCACCAGATACAAGTCCTCCATCTACTCCAACAAATCTGAGTGCTTCTAATATTGGACAAACGAGTTTATATTTAAGTTGGAATGAATCAACCGACAATATAGGTGTATTATTATATCAAATATTCGATAAAGATGAAAATCTGATAGAAAGTACAGTCGATAATTTTTATTCCGTAACGAATTTATTTGCTGGAACAGAATACTCATTTTATGTAATTACAAAAGATGCTGCAGGAAATAAATCCGAAAAGAGCAATATGTTTGAAGTTAGCACGCTAGGAAATGAAGATTTAGAAGCACCAACTGCGCCTACAAACGTAATTGCTTCAAACATTGGTCAGAATTATGTAAATCTGAAATGGAATGCATCTGCAGATAATAATGAAGTTGACAAATATATTATTTACAGGAATGATGATTCGTTAACGATTACAACAAATACTTCTAAAATTATATTTGGCTTAGATGCAAATACGAATTATGAATTTTATGTAGTCGCAACCGATTTAGCTGATAACAAGTCAGATAAAAGCAATATTCTTTCAGTAACAACTACACAGCAGATACAGCTTCTGTCTCCTCCAACTAACATTTTAGTATCTGGTATTACCCAAACTAGTTTCAAATTAAAATGGAATCCTTCAATTGATAATGCTGGTAATCTAGTATATGGAATAATACTAGATGGATCATTAATAGATAAAACTGAAAATACAAATTATCAAGTTACTGGATTAAATCCTTCCACTACTTATAAAATTCATTTAATTGCCAGGGATGAAAAAGGAAACATCTCAGAAGTAAGTAAAGGATTAAAAGTTACTACGTTAGATAAATACATTAAACCAAAAGAAGATTTCCGTAAAATTGTAGGTATAAGAATAAGACCTAAAAGCAAATTTGGATACTATATGGGTCCTGGATTTAAATCAAGAATTAATATTGAATTTAAGTCTAAAAGAAAAAAAGAACCTATAAGCCAAAAAACAAGTATGATTAATGTACCTCAAATAAAAACTGTACGTTATAGTGAACCTTATCTGAAAAATATCCGAGATAATCTTGATGGAAGTTATTATTTAATTATTGGAAATGTAGTACCAAAAACCAATCCTGATATAAACATAACAGTTAATGATAATTCTGTATATGAAGGTCCTTTATATAGGATTCCATTATGGTTTAAAATAATTGTATTAATAACAATACTTGTAATCTTGCTATTAATTATTTTAAAACAAAAGCGTACTGGGTTCTTTAAATTTATGTGGTTTATACTAATTGTATTATTACTAATTTGGATACTACATTATACTGGTCAATTTTTCTTTCTTTATATGATATAATATATCATTAAATAATAACAAAAAAGCTGTCTTTAAAGACAGCTTTTTCTATTTATCGGTTATCAATTTTTATTCTTCCAACAACTCTAATCTTTTATTAATATCATCAATCTGATTTTGTAGATTAGAATTTTCTTCTTTTTGTTGTTCTATTATTTTTTGTTGTTCTTTAATAGCTTGTAATAAAACTACAGTCATTTTTGCATAATCAACACTTAGAAATCCGCTTGCCCCAGTCTTTACCAATTCTGGTATCAAAGGTTGAATTTCTTGAGCTATAAAACCTATTTGTTTACCAGTCGGATGCGTTTTCTGATCTTTAAACTCGTAATAAATCGGATTTATCATTTTAATTAAACCCAATGTATTACCTAATTGAATAATATTGGTTTTAAGTCTTTCATCGGAATCTTGTGTTAATCCTCCAGCAATAACCATATTTCCATTCTTATATAAAATCATTGCATTGCTAAGATTAGCACCATCCCATCCATTCCCGGCAATAAATAATGGATCAGGTGGTATCCAGGAATCTTCATCCCAGCTGGCAGTATCAGTATTATATTGTCCAATTACGAGCGATGCATATGGACTTGCAATAGTATGATCACCAAATGCAATTGAATATCTACCGGAAGCAGTGGAATAGTTACCAGCAGCGAATGATCCCCAATATGTAGCATTTGTGTTTTCTCCAATAGCAAATGAAAAATCACCATTTGCTGCTGTATAATATCCAGCAGAAAAGGCAGAATTACCATCAGCAACTGTATGATCTCCAACTGCAAATGAATTAACTCCTTCTGAATCATTATATGATCCAAATGCAGCCGATGCTGTTGAGGTACATTCGTTATATCTACCACCAGCAAAAGCATTAGATCCGACTGTACTATTCCCAGTTCCAATTGCAACTGAACTCGGTCCTGATGCTGTATTTCCATTTCCTGCAACAACAGATTGAAAACCTATTGCATTATTACTCAAACCAAACGCAACTGAAGAAGTTCCTTCCGCAGTATTATTCGTTCCCATAGCTATTGAATAATCACCCGAGGCTGTATTTCTTGCACCCATCGACACTGCAGCCCATCCCGAAGATTCGGAGAGATAACCCATAGTTGCTGCGAATTGTCCGCTAGACTGACAACTTGTTCCTAATACAAATGAACCTCGAGCTGTAGCCTGTGATCCAAGGCCAAATGCAAATGAATAATCACCGGTAGCTTCAGTTATATCAGTTGTCTCATTCCCTAAAGAATCGACAGCTACAGAACCAAAAGCAAAACTATTGTAACCTAAAGCTTGTGTTTTATTTCCAAATGCAAATGAAATAGTATCAGCAATAGCTTGATTTCCTATAGCCGTAGAATTTGGACCCCTCGCAACGCATCCTGAACCCATAGCTTGTGACTTATCGCCAATTGCAAGATTATTGTATCCTAGTGACATTGAATTCTGTCCAACACTATCAGAGTTTGGAATATTTAAATATCCAGCTAATAAAGCTGATTTTTCAGGATACCATGTTATTTTTGATTCGCCTGTAATAGCTTCGGCTTCGGCATTAGAAGTAATATTAAAATACTCCAGTTCAGTTCCTTTACTAGGACTGCGACCACTAATAGCAAACCCTCCAACTTTACCTTTTGTTCCTGTTTCAGAAAAGTAAACTCTTGTACTGTCTCTTGTTACTTGTAAATAATCATTTATTGGTCCTTTGGAAGGACTACGACCACTAATTGCAAAACCGCCAACTTTTCCCTTAACTGTAGCAGTATCATTTATATATATTCGTGTACTATCGCCTGTAATAACCATATAATCATTCACAATACCTTTGCTTGGTGAACGGCCGCTAATTGCAAATCCTCCAACTTTTCCTTTTGCTGAAACAGTATCGCTTACATATATTCGAGTACTATCTAATGTAACTTTCATAATTTCAACACCTCCTGCTTTTGATGGACTTCTTCCACTTATAGCAAAACCTCCAACTTTTCCCTTAGCACCTGCATCAACAAAAACCTTAACACCACCTGGATAAACAGCGAAAACAGTGTCATTATTGGCATTAATAACTTGAAATAGAGCCTCGCTGCCAGCAGCATTTGCTTTTACCTCTAAATTACTTACCGGGTTTGCTGAGCCAATACCAACATTTCCAGTATTATAATAAATCTTTTCGCCATTAGCAGCCCAAAGACTACTATCATAAGGTAGTGTGATACGATTACCATCACTTATTTCAATTGTATCACCATCAATTGATAAAGATTGTAACTCATTTGTTGGGCTATTATCCGCATCGTCAACTCCATCTTGAACCAAACTTAAATCAACTGTACTTCCGCTTGTTATTGATAAATCGGTTCCGACTAATGAAATATCCTGAATTTCATTTGCAGGATCTGCATCAGCATCATCAACTCCATCTTGTATTACACTTAAATCAACTGTGCTACCACTTGTAATGGATAAGTCTGTTCCAAGTAAAGAAATATCTTGAATTTCATTCGCAGGATCTGCATCGGCATCATCAACTCCATCTTGAACTGGGCTTAGGTCAACCGTATTTCCACCCGAAATACTCAGATCTGTACCTGCTAAACTCAATACTTGTTCATCAGTATTTGTGCCCTGATATGCAGCCAGATTAATTGGTGTTGCTGATGGATTGTCAGTAATAGTTAAAACATTACTTGTTAAATCTAAATCCTGTATTTCATTTGTTGCATCGGCATCGGCATCGGTAACTCCATCCTGAACTACACTTAAATCAACTGTACTGCCACTTGTAATGGATAAATCAGTACCGACTAATGAAATATCTTGAATTTCATTTGAGGCATCGGCATCAGCATCAGTAACACCATCTTGAACTACACTTAAATCAACTGTACTGCCACTTGTAATGGATAAATCAGTACCGACTAATGAAATATCTTGAATTTCATTGGTAGCATCAGCATCAGCATCATCATTATTTTCTACATCCACAGCATAAAGAGCATATGGAACAGAGAAAAGTTGAAATGTTCCCATATCAACAAATCCACTTCCTGCATTAATTTCCAGTTTAATGAACTTAGGATTTGAACCCCAATTAATGCTTGAAAAATTTCCTAAACTAACAGTACCGTTACCAATTAATAAATTAATTAATCCATTATCAGATGAAGTAACGGAATGTGTTTCTGTAAAAATCTCAGTTCCATCGGCTGTCGATTCAATTATGGTTAATTGAACGCTCAAAGACTGATTTGTTATTAATTCACCTTCACTGTCTCGAACTACAGCCTGGTAATTGAAATTTTCGGTTGTTTGCGAAAACATATCTAATGTTTGCAAACTGAGCATAATGCAAAGTATAAACGCTATCTTTCTCATAACTATAATTTTAAAAATAAAAAGAAAGATAACGTTTTATATATTAATAATCAAATTGAATTATTTATCGCATTGATTTTATAAATTAACGTTTATATATTTAATTTTTTTGTAATAGCTTTTCTATTTCAGTTAATCGGTTTTTTACTTCATGATTTTCTTTTCTTAATTCTTCAATAATTTTCTGTTGATCTTTAACAGCATTTACCAAAGCAACATTTACGGCATGCATATTAAAATCAAGATAACCATCTTTCCCTTTAGAGATTGCTTCAGGAAATATTTTCTGAACATCCTGAGCAATAAAACCAATATATTCTTCCTGGCTGGGCAATTCTCTTGAATTATTTACTTTATAATTAAATAATATCGGATTTAGCTTGAGTACCTCATCCAATCCTTTTTCATAATTCCCGTGGATATCTTTAAGCCTAATATCGGAACTATTAGTCCATGTGCCTCCACCAGGTTTAGCAGCGGTACCATTTACTTCTAACAAATAACCTGCAATAGTAACTCCTATGCCTACATTTCCATTAGAATGAATGGTCATTCTAATATTATCACCTCCTGTTCGAAATGATAACCTACCTAAAGCGTCAGATGCAGTTATATAATTTAAGAAATTTCTACTAAACCTGATATCATTGCCTGCTTCTGGTATTGAGATATTCCAGCTGTTTCCAATGGTTAGTCCATTTTTCACAGTTACATCTGCATTTAATTTGAGTATATCGGTATTAAATTCACCATATATTAATGCATTGTATTTGTTTGCACTTGAACTTTCAATATACAATTTATCTGAACCGGTTTCAGTATAACCAGACATGTATCCGATGAAAATATTAGAAGCTCCAGAAACATTTGTAGATCCACTAAGCCCACCTAGAAAGACATTTGTACTTTGAGTATTGCTCGACCCTGCTAGTGCCCCAATTGAAACATTATAAGCACCCTCCTCATTCCTTGAACCGCTTGAATATCCTATAGAAACATTATGGTGACCAATACTATTATTATTCCCTGCTTGGTATCCAAAAAACACATTATTATTACCCTCTGTATTATAATATCCCGATCTGTATCCTAAAAAAGTATTATATTCACCTGTGGTATTAGAGTATCCGCTTCTATTGCCTATAAATATATTGGAAGTACCAGTATTACTAAATCCACTTCTGTTTCCAATAAAAATGCATGAATCTGCACCTGTGTTTAGATAGCCAGCCAGGTTTCCAACAAACACATTATTTGATCCATAAGTATTACTATAACCAGCCTTATCACCATAAAAAGAATTTTCATTTCCCGTAGAATTATTATATCCGGCAGAATCCCCTGCAAATGTATTATAGCTACCTGATGTATTGCTATATCCTGAATAACTACCTATAAATGAATTATTCACACCTGTAGAATTAGAAAAACCACTCTGATACCCAAGAAATGAATTATAGTCTCCTCCTTGATTTGTATAACCTGATTGATAGCCAATAAATAAATTACCATCTCCTATATTTGTTCCATAACCACTCTGGTAGCCTATGAATGCATTGCTTTCACCATCTGATAAATTCATGCCACTTTGATATCCCATGGTTGAATTGTATAAACCAACATCAGTAATACTTTGTCCACTTTCGTGTCCTATAAAGTAATTATCTTTGGTCATATCCATAAATTTCTTTGAAACACCTTTATTTGGACTACGACCGCTTATAGCAAAACCACCAACTTTACCTTTTGTAATTGCAGTATCGTTTATATAAACTCTAGTGCTATCACCAGTAACCAAAAAATACTCATTCTTAATTCCTTTATTTGGGGAGCGACCACTAATTGCAAAGCCTCCAACCTTTCCTTTTACCCCAATTGTATCATTTACAAATACACGTGTACTGTCTGGTGTTACAATCATTATATCTGTTTCTTCTCCTGCTTTATTTGGAGAGCGACCGCTTATAGCAAATCCTCCTACCTTGCCTTTAGAATTCTCTTCTACAATTACTTTTACACCATCGGGGAATACGGCGAAAACAGCATTCCCATTTTTATCCTTTACAACAAATAAAGTATCGTCTGCAGTAAATGAATCATCTGCTCTCACTTCAAGTTTACTATTTGGTGTACTTGTCCCGATACCTACATTTCTGGTTTCTGATGTGAGATATACATAATTGGAATTGACTTCCCAAATCTGACCTTTAGATATATTAATCCAACCTGATCCATTATGATAATAAAAAACGTTTAAATCTGAATCATATACTAATAAACCAGTTGCAACACCTT
Organism: Bacteroidota bacterium; assembly: GCA_042584405.1. Classification (GTDB taxonomy): domain Bacteria; phylum Bacteroidota; class Bacteroidia; order Bacteroidales; family UBA12077; genus UBA12077. The sequence goes on along the minus strand of JBHOSR010000014.1, from coordinate 8,410 downwards.
CAATTCCTGTTCTTTGTGAACTTGTTAACCTGGGAATTAATAGTCCTTTTGATTCAGAATATACGTCCAACATAGCAGTTGAATCAACTTCGTAGGAATCTTCATCGGTTACTACTACATTTTGTCCGAATGTTATATTACCAGCCAATAATAACAATATTAGCACAATGAATAAATTACTTGCTTTTCGTACCATGATATGTTGATTTTATATGTTTATTTGTTTTATTCTTTTATTTCATTTACAATTACTTTTAATTCAAAAACCATATTTTTTAATTCATCAATTTCTTTTTGTTGATTTTCAATAATGTTTTGTTGTTCTTGATTCTTTTTTTCTTGCTCTTGTAAAGCTTTTAACATTGGCGTAATAAGCATACTGTATTGTACGGTTTCAACTTCTCCATTTTTATTATAGCTTACAAACGCTGGATTTACTTCTTCAACCTCTTCAGCAATAAGGCCATATTGTTTTTTACTTGTTTCGTCATTTTTATAAAAAAAGTTTACAGGTTTTAACTGATAAAGCCATTTAATATCTTCCATTGGGTTAATATCATCTTTATATTTTTTTGATGAAGATACATAACCAATTTTCCCTTCACTATCAATAAATAGATCTCGATTAGTAGATCCAACTTCGTCGAAATAAACATTAGGAAAATAAATTTCACCAATTGATTTTACCATTAAAGAATTATGTCTTGAATTATCTGAAGTCCCGTTACCAATTACAAATGAAACATCTGTTAATGTAGTGTCATTATAACGTCCACAAACAAAAGAGTAATTTGGTATTGCCTTAACATAATAACCTATTGCAGTTGAATAATCACCACTTGCAATTGCTCTATATCCAAACGCTCTTGAGGTCCATCCTTTAGAAAATGCATAATGCCCCATTGCAATTGATGCCCAACCGCTTGATTGAGTAGCAATACCAATGGCTGTAGAATAATCTCCAGTTGCAACTGTTTTGCTCCCTAGTGCGGTTGAAGAATTGCTCTGTGATTCTGTTTTATAACCCATGGCTACCGAATAAGGTCCAATAGCAGAAGTCATATAGCCAGCAGCGAATGAAGAGCCACCTTTTGCCATAGTATTATATCCTGTAGCTGTAGAATACCAATTACTTGCGTTCGTTTTAAATCCAATTGCAATTGAATAATTACCAGATGCAGTATCTTGTACTCCCAATGCAAAAGCTCCATCCCCACTTGCAATACTTCCCATTCCAAAAGCATAAGCATAATCGCCTGTTGCTTGTGTTGCAGAAGTAGCAATACCTGCTGAATCCACACCCGTTGAACCTAAGGCAAAACTGCGCAAACCGGAAGCTGTTGCTCCACTTCCAATAGCATAAGAACCACTATCAATAGCCATTGCATAATTCCCAAATGCATAAGAAGCGTCTCCTTCTGCATTGGCAAAATTTCCTATTGCAGTAGAAATATTTCCCTTTGCACGTGCTTTATGTCCAAACGCCTGAGAATATTCTCCTATTGCTTTTGATTCAAAACCTGTGGCCATTGAATTTGTTCCAACACTATCGGGGCTTTCAACTAAAACCCGTCCTGTTAAAAAAGCTTCTTTATTTGGATACCAGAAAATGCGGGGTTCGCTTGGGTTAATAATTTCAGCATTTGTATTTCCCGAAACATTAAAATAATCTGTTTCTATTCCTTTATTTGGACTACGTCCACTTATTGCAAAACCTCCTACTTTTCCTTTTTCTGAAGATTCATTTATATAAACGCGTGTACTATCGCGAGTTACTTTTAAGTAATCGTTTAAAGTTCCTTTGTTAGGTGAACGGCCACTAATGGCAAAACCTCCTACTTTTCCTTTTAAAGTTGCTGTATCGTTCACATAAATTCGAGTACTGTCAGCGGTAACAAATAAATAATCGTTTATAATATCTTTATTGGGTGAACGACCACTTATAGCAAAGCCTCCTACCTTGCCTTTGCCTACAGGTCCTTCGTCAACATAAAATCGTGTACTATCTGCAGTTATCCGTAAAATGTCTGTTTCATTTGCTTTGTTTGGCGATCGACCACTAATTGCAAAACCTCCCACTTTCCCTTTTGCAGCTTCGTTAACATACACTTGAGCACCATCGGGGAATACGGCAAAAACTACATTCCCATCGTGATCTTTTACCACAAAAAGAGTATCGCTTGTTGGTGAGTAAATATTTTCATCACCCAATTTTTCTGCTGAACTTGCATGAAGTGCATAAGGAACGGCTAAAAGTTGGACTGTCCCTAATTCAGTGAATGTACTACCTCCATTGTCATCAATTTCAACTTTTAAGTATTTATCACCAGTACTCCAATTGATTGTACCAAAATCGCCAGAGACAAATGATCCCTTTCCTATATTGATTGCGACTAAACCTAAATCGGATGTTGTTTCTGAGTGAGTTTCAGTAAAAACATTAGTACCCGTTGCACTTCCATCTAAAATGCTTATTCGTAAACTAATGTTTTGGTTAGGAATAATTTCTCCCAATGAATTTCGAATTGCGGCTTGGTATTTAAATGCATCGGGAACTTGTGCAAATATTGATATACTCAATACAAACACAAGGAAAATAAGAAATGACTTTTTTCGCATGATATTAGGTTTTATATGTTTCTTTATTCTATTCTATCTTCAATAGTTTTTCAATTTCAGTTAATCGGTTTTTAATTTCTGCATTTTCTTCTCGCAACTTCTCATTTTCATTTTTTAAATCCTTATTCTCTTTAATTGCCTTAATTTCATTATTTAAGTATTCAATATATATATGTGCTTTTTCAAGTTCTTCAAGCAATTGTTCACGTCTTTCGTTAAGATTTACAATACCTGTTTCTTCAATTTGTTTAGCACTATTAACAGCAGGTAAATGTTTTTCTCTCCACATAAATTCAGCATGTGCTTCTATTGTTTCAAGTTCATAGTTATCTTCAAATACATAATCTGGGACTATTGTACCTGCAGCAGTAATATTTCCATTAACATGAAAATCTCCATTAATAATAAGTGAATCATCTTGGAAATTACCATAAATTAAAGGGAATTCTCCATCTCCAATGAAAAGTTTATCACTTCCTGTTGCGTAATTACCAGCATAACTTCCAATAAAAATATTATTGCTTCCAGTACTATCTTCCACAGGGGGACCCGCAGCTTGTCCTATATATATGTTATTCGAGCCCGTAGTATTATAATAACCTGCCTGCCTTCCAATAATAACATTATAAGCTCCTGAATTATCCACTCCATAAACACCTTGACCAGCCGAACTACCAATAACAACATTAAAACTTCCTTCTGCATTAATCCCGGCATTATTCCCTAAAAAAACGTTTTCTAAACCATCTGTATTTTGTTCACCTGCCGTTTTTCCAATGAAAATATTACTACTACCGGAAATATTTTTGTTTCCTGCACTTACTCCCATAAAAACATTCCATGAACCATTATCGTTATTATATCCAGCACTTGTTCCAAGGAAAACATTACCACCTCCGGTAGTATTCATATATCCGCAACCTTCGCCCATGAAAAGGTTTACATTTCCGCTTGTGTTAGATCTTCCTGCTGTATGTCCAATAAAGACATTTCTTTGCCCATCAGTATTGCTGTGTCCACTCTCATTTCCAATAAAAACATTCCAGTGTCCGTTGGAGTTACTATATCCACTCTGATAACCCATAAATACATTTTTAACACCTGTTGTATTTACACTACCACTTTCTGTTCCAATAAAAACATTATTTTCACCATCTTCGGGATTTGAGAAATGACCTACACCTGCTTCATATCCTATGTAAACATTATTATCGCCAGAATTATGCGCTCTTCCTGCATTGTATCCCATAAAAACATTATAATCTCCAGAGGAGGCTAGCTGACCTGCCTGACTACCCACGAATGTGTTTCTAGTACTTGATGTAAGTCCGCTTCCAGCATAATCTCCTATGAAAGTATTGTTTGAACCGTCGTTGTTTTGACCTGCGAAAGTACCGATGATCGTATTAGATTGACCGCTATTAATAGAATATCCGGCTTCATTTCCGATTATTACATTTTGCGCACCTGATTCTATTAATTCTCCTGATTTATAACCCATAAACACATTTAGTTGACCGGTTGTGTTATTTTTACCACTAAATGGTCCAATAAAAATATTATTTCGTCCAATTGCACTACTATCAGTACCCATTCCTGCCTCTAAACCGATGTATATATTGTTTTTGTAACTACCTTGTTCAGCTCCCCAACTTCCATGATAAAATCCAGCATTTAAACCTATAAAAACGTTATCGCTATTTTGGGTGTTTGCATATCCAGCACCAGAGCCAATACAAACATTATTTCCTGCTGTTGTATTGCCATATCCGGACTGATAACCAATTAACACATTATCTGCTCCCAAAGTGTTAGAATAACCAGATTCAAAACCAATAAAAACATTTTTTGAACCTAAAGTATCATTTGCAACATCTCCAGAATTAGTAAATCCACTTTTATTTCCTATGAAAACATTAGAATGCCCAACCACATTTTCTTTACCTGCCTGATAACCAAAAAAAGTATTGTATAAGCCTGCTACACCAGAACCTGGTTCTGTTTTTTCTCCACTTTCATGCCCTATAAAATAATTCTCTTTGGTCATATCCATAAACTTTTTAGTTACACCTTTTGAAGGACTTCTACCACTAATTGCAAATCCTCCAACCTTTCCTTTACCTGCATCTTCAGTAATATAAACTCTGGTACTATCTCTTGTAACTTTTAGATAATCATTTAATGTCCCTTTTGAAGGGCTACGCCCACTAATGGCAAAACCTCCAACTTTACCTTTTAAGGTTGCAGTATCGTTCACATAAATTCTTGTACTATCATTCGTTACAACTAAGTAATCGTGCACAGTTCCTTTACTTGGACTGCGTCCACTAATAGCAAACCCACCTACAGTTCCTTTACTACTTGTTTCGTTAACATAGATTCGAGTACTATCTCCTGTAACTCTCATATAGTCAATTCCTCCCGCTTTACTTGGGGATTTACCACTTATTGCAAATCCTCCTACTTTGCCTTTTGCATCTGGATTTACAAATACTTTTACGCCATCAGGATAAACTGCAAATACAGTATCGTTATCTGCATTAATAACCTGAAACAATGCTCCGGATGTTGCCGAAGATCGTACTTCCAGTTTACTAACCGGATTTGATGAACCTACACCCACATTCCCAGTATTATAATAAATTTTCTCTCCATTAATTGCCCAATAGCTGCTATCATAAGTAAAAATAACTTTATTACTTCCGCTTATTTCCAATGTATCACCATCAATGGTTAATGTTTGTAATTCATTTGTTGGGCTATTATCTGCATCGTCAACTCCATCTTGTACCGTAATTAAATCGACTGTATTTCCGCCGGATATGCTTAAATCTGTTCCGGCTAAACTTAAGGTTTGTTCATCGGTATTTGTTCCCTGGTATGGAGCCAGATCAATTTGTGTGGCTGATGGATTATTAGTTATGCTTAAAACATTGCTGGTAAGATCTAAGTCTTGTATCTCGTTGCTTGCATCATTATCAGCATCGTCTACTCCATCCTGAAGAGGACTTAAATCTACCGTGTTACCTCCTGAAATACTTAAGTCTGTTCCGGTTAAATCTAGCACTTGTTCATCGGTATTTGTTCCTGAATATGGTGCTAAATTTACCTGTGTTGCCGATGGATTATTGGTTATAGTTAAAATATTACTTGTTAAATCTAAATCCTGAATTTCATTTACTGGGTCTGCATCGGCATCGTCTTTATTGGCTACATTATTTGCGTAAAATGCATAAGGAACTGATAATAACTCAACGGCTCCAAAATCTGTAAATGAAGTCCCACCATTTTCGTCGATCTCAACTTTTAGGTATTTATCTCCCGTACTCCAGTTAATTGTACCAAAATCACCAGAGACTAATGATCCCTTTCCTATATTGATTGCGACTAAACCTAAGTCTGATGTAGTTTCTGAGTGTGTCTCAGTAAAAACATTCGTACCAGATGCACTTCCGTCTAAAATGCTTATTCGCAAACTAATGTTTTGATTGGGAATAATTTCTCCTGATGAATTTCGAATTACGGCTTGATATTTAAATGCATCGGGAACTTGCGCAAACATTGATATACTCAATGCAAGTACAAAGCAAAAAAGTAGTGATTTTTTTACCATGGTATTAAATTTTATATGTTTTATATTCCTATTCTTTCTTCAATAGCTCTTCTATTTCAGTTAATCTAGTTTCTAATTCATTTATTCTTTTATTTTGATCATTAATTGTAAGTTTTAATTCTTTATTGTCTTTTTCTGCATTTTGGTTGTTAAAATATAATTCCTGAATTGCTATTGAATTTATTCCTGCAACATCAATCCAGGTTAAAGTAATATCGTTCTCTCCAAAACCAAAATTCTGGTAATAATCCTGTGCAGTAATACCAACGTGCTTAATTGACGGATCTTGACTCTTATAATTCCAACTTTGAATATTAATTTTTGAAAGTTTTTCTATCACCTCAGCACCATTTATATCTTTAAAATTTTCTTTTTTACTTTTATCTGAAACACTGGCCCATGCTCCACCACCCGCAGCTAACGAAACACCAGCTTGTTAATCCTGAATTACTATAAAAAATTGTGCCTCCTGCAGCTCTTACCATAAACTGATTATCTGCTATTGCTTTTACGGTGTCTCCTGTAGAGAAGAGTGTTGAAACATCGCCAAAAACAAATGAACCATTCTTCAAATTTGTAGAAGCAACAGTACCCAATGCAATTGAGAAATCTCCGCTTGCTATTGATCCAGTTCCAACGGCAACGGAATTCGCACCACTTGCAAGAGTTGTATTTCCAATTGCAGATGAAGCCCATCCACTTGCAACGGAAGAAATACCCATTGCAGTAGTACAATCATGACTTGCTTCAGTATCATATCCAAAGGCAGTTGAAAAACCTCCGCTTGCTATTGTAGAAAATCCCATTGCTGTTGAACCAATTCCGCTTGAAATAGTTTTATACCCTATAGCAGTAGAATAACGATTATTTGCTTTAGTTAAATATCCCATCGAAGTCGAGTACCAATCTTCTGATTTTGTTTTATATCCTAAAGCAACTGAATATTCTCCTGATGCTGTATCTTGCGTTCCCATTGCGAAAGCTCCTTGACCAAATGCATAAGAGCCTAATCCAAAAGCAAAAGAATAATCTCCTATCGCCTTAGTATTTTCGGTAGCATCACCAATTGAATCGATACCAACAGAACCAAATGCATAGCTTCTTAATCCACTCGCTTCAGAGCCTGAACCGATTGCATACGATTCCTGGCCTATTGATTTAGCACCATCACCAAATGCATAAGAACTTTCACCTGTAGCAGTAGCAAATTTACCAATTGCTGTTGTTAGTGAATTTAATGCTTGGGCCTCAAATCCAAATGCTTGAGATTGATTTCCTAAGGCAATTGAACGATAACCTAGTGCTGTTGAGTTTGTTCCAACACTGTCAGAAGATCCTACGTGAACTTCTCCTGCTAATAATGCTGCTTTTTTTGGATACCACATTATACGTGCTTCGTTATTAATAACTTCGGCTGTTGTAGTTCCTGATACATTAAAATATTCTGTTTCTATACCTTTGCTAGGACTACGACCACTTATTGCAAATCCTCCTACTTTGCCTTTTCCTGCATCTTCGGTCACGTAAACACGTGTACTATCACGTGTTACCTTTAAGTAATCGTTTAAAGTTCCTTTATTGGGTGATCGGCCACTAATTGCAAATCCACCAACTTTACCCTTTAAAGTTGCTGTATCATTTACATATATTCGAGTACTATCATTCGTAACAACTAAATAATCGTGTACAACTCCTTTGTTTGGGCTTCGGCCACTTATGGCAAATCCACCTACTTTACCTTTACCTGCAGCCTGTTCATTAACGTAGATCCTAGTACTGTCTCCAGTAACTCTCATATAATCAATCTCTCCGGCTTTATTTGGAGACTTCCCGCTAATAGCAAATCCTCCTACTTTACCTTTTGCATCAGGATCGACAAATACTTTTACTCCATCGGGATATACCGCAAATACAGTGTCGTTATTTGCATTTATAACCTGGAATAATGCTCCGGATGTTGCCGTGGATCGTACTTCCAGTTTGCTAACTGGATTTGATGAACCAACTCCTACATTTCCTGTATTATAATACAATTTGCATCCACTATTTTTCCACTTGCTACTATCGTATGAAAATACAATTTGATTTCCACTTTCAATTTTTAAAGTATCACCGCTTATTTCCAATGTATCAGGAACTACAACAGCCGAAGTTATTAATAACGAAGCACGTATAATG
>JBHOSR010000013.1:0-40560 GCA_042584405.1 Bacteroidota bacterium | reverse complement strand
TTTACCATATTAAATATTTTAATACAATGTTAACTAATCTCTTATATTGTTAATTAGTTAATTGTTAATTCTTTATTAAATTTATCTGCAACATCTTGAATACTTTCCTTAATAGAAATAAAATTCTGTCCTATCGTATTTTTGATTTTTTCGTTTGAATATTTAGATGTAGATAAGCTTGCGCGTATTACATCTTTAGTTATTTCTTTCTTTTTAAACCCAAACATGCTAGCAATTGAATCCAAAGCTAATGCTGCTATTAACAAATTCTTAGTCGCTTTCTTTTTAGGTTTCTTTACTTGCATTACTTCAGCAATCTGATCGAACAATGTTTTATAAACCAGATTCTCTGAATTAATTATGAATCTTTCTGAAGAAATATCACTTTCCATTAACTTTATCATTACTTCAGAAACATCACGCACATCAACAAAACCAGTTGAACCTGCAGTATAATATTTCAGACCTTTTGCCGCTCTAGTAAATAAAGAACCAATTCCTGAATTCCAAAAACCAGGCCCTAAAATCACTGACGGGTTCACAATTACTGCATTTAACCCTTCCTGAATTCCACGCCAAACTTCCATCTCGCTCTTATATTTGCTAACTGAATATGCCGAACGGTTTTTTGAAGCATTCCATTTCGTATTTTCCGTAATTAAATCCCCATTTAAAGATTCCCCAAGCGATGCAATAGAACTAACATGACACAGTTTATTTATTTTATGATCAATACATAAATTAACAATATTTTCAGTACCCTGAATATTTGCACTTAATAACTCATCTTTATTTTTTCCTCCTATTGAAACTATTGCAGCACAATGGTATACCTTTTTTACTCCATTAAATGCGTCTTCCATAGAATATACATCTAATACATCACCATCAATCCATTGTATTTTATTAATTAGTCCATCTGGATCTTCTGAATAGTATGAAAATACTTTTTTTACTAGTTGTATTTTATCTCTATTTCGAATAATTGCTTTTACGGACTTGTTAAGCTTAACAAGCTCGTACAACAAATGCGAACCTACCAATCCTGTTCCTCCGGTTACTAATATCATTCTACTAAATATTTTCTGATTCTTCTTTTCCCCAAATCAACTTTTTCCCAAAGCCAAGTCTATTATCTGTAAATTTAAGAAAACTTAGCTCAACAACCCATAAATGTGTTTTCATGAGCATAGCCACAGGAAACCTTTTTAAATATCTTGCTTTAACTTGTTTTAGGAGTTCATCTTTAGGCTCATACATATTTCCCTGAAACTGAATTCCTTGTATTTTTCCTACAACATTCGTTTCCAAAACAATTGAACCGGCGACAATACTTTGCTGAATTGCATCCTTAGCATGTTTTGTTTTGTGATCAGTTGTAAAAACCAACATGTTTTTATCTTCGAGGTAAACGTAAAAGCAGTTTGCAGCGTAAGGAATATTATTTCGTGAAGTTGCTACGGTAAATACGTGATGTTTATTAATAAATTTTATTATTCGTTTGTCAATTTCAATCATAAATATTTTAAACAGTTAATCAATAGTTTTGTTAAACAAAACTAATATAAATATTTACAGAAATTCTTTTAATAGTGAACTTTTAGCATTTAAAGATGCTTTGTATTAATAAAAAATCCGAAGCTCAAACAAGCTCGGATTCTTACAATCTCAGTAGTAATGATTACTCGTATCTTAAACTGTTAATAGGATTGCTATATGAGGATTTTATAATTTGAAGACTTATAGTTATCACGGTCACTATCAGCGATAAGAGTCCTATCCAGAATACCTGATAATAGTCTGGATCCTGCTTATAATATGAAGGATCAATATTATAAAATAAAATTCCCAGAGGAATAGCAATTGCATTTGCTATTATAAGAAGGATAATATATTCTTTAGTAAGATTAGTAAATATCTGAGATGGTTTTGCACCTAACACTTTTCTAATACCAATTTCCTTCACTTTTCGTTTGGTACTAAACGAAACCAATGCAAATAAACCAATAATTGCAATTATAATAGAAATAACTGAAAAGAATCCAAATGTTTTGACCATACCTTCATAAATTTTATTTGTATCGTATCCTAAGTTCTGATCATATGGATGAATTTCAAAATTACTTTCAGGGAAATATTCTTCCAGTTTTGCCTTTACCCTTCCAGTGCTTTCTTTGTCAGAAATGTTTTCAACTCGAACTAGTATTTTTTTTGTTCCTGTTAAATATCCGGGATGATAAGTTAGAATATACGGTTTTATTTTAGTAAAAGGAGAGTTTTCATGAAAATCCTTCATTACTCCAACTATTGTATAATCGTTATCCCAAACCTTTTTCCCAATGGCCTCTTCATAACTCCAACCTATAATATTTACAAACGTTTCATTTACAATGCAAGTTGATGAATCAGAAGCGAGTTCTTCACTAAAATTTCTTCCAGCAATTATTTCAATTTTCATGGAAGGTATAAATGATGATGTTCCTCTATTAAATCTACAATTAATTTTTTCTCCAGCCTGGCCGCCCTCCCAGTTAACTGTTCTTCCCCAAGAATCATAAAATGGTGCATTATATGACAACGAAGTTTCAGTGATCCCTGGAAGTTCTAACAACTCTTTCCTCAAAGTATAAAAATCATTTATTTTAACCTTCTCTGTATCTTTTATTTGGCTAATTAACAAATTGCGTTTTTCAAATCCTAAATCCTTATTTTTAAGATATTTAAATTGATCTAATACACCCAAAGTAGCCAATACGAACAAAATAGACATTATCAATTGAAAAACAACCAATCCTCTTCTCATTGAAAACTTTCTTAATTTACTACTATCAAATACTTTGTTTTTAAGTGTTAATAAAGGATTTAACGATGATAAAACGAGAGAAGGATAGAGTCCTGAAAGAACTCCAGTTAAAATAGTGACACCAATAACAAACAATATAAACTTCCAATCTCCAATATAATTTATTTCAAGAGGTACTGTTACAATCCTATTAAACAAAGGTAATGTTGCTTCAGCTATGGTAAATGCTACTAACAATGATATAAACACTACTATTAATGATTCTCCAAGAAATTGTTTCATTAAATTCAACTTTGAACATCCAACAACCTTTTTAACACCAATTTCTTTTGCTCTTGTTAAGGAATAGGCGGTTGTTAGATTTACAAAATTTAGAGCTGCAAGAACTAAAATAAACAAACCAACGATGCCATATAACATAACTGCTATCCAATAACCATCTTGATCTCCTTGTTGCACATGAATTTTCCATATTGGTTTAATGTATACTTCTTCAATTCGGTTATCAATATATTTATCAAGAATATATTTGATTTTTCCTTCGAAAATTTTTTCATCGACATTTTCGCGCAATTTTACGAAAACACGTAAATCATGACGATCCCATTCAGCATAAAAATCCTCGTTATGTGCATTTATATGAGTACTAAAGGGAATTAAGTATGTCAGCTTTATATTTGTATTAAAAGGATAATCCCTAATAACTCCTGACACATAATAAGTTCTTTTACTGTCTACAAGAATATTTTGTCCCATTGGATCTGTATTTGGAAACAATTTCTTAGCAAGAGTTTCTGTTAATACAATTTTCATAGGTGCATCTAATGCAGTTTCTTTATTTCCGGATATAAAATCAAATGCAAGCAAATTAAATATGTCAGGATTGGCATAAAAACCATCGAATTCAAAAAATGTTCTCTCTTTTGATGTTGATAAATATTCGCCCCATATCTCTCTAATAGTAATAGCTTCTTCAACCTCGGGATAATTTTCATCAAGCACATCACTTAGTTGTGCCGGAACTTGATTCCAGGTAGCAACTCCATTAGCCATTGTTACCAATTGTTCAACTCTATAAATTCTTTCATGATCGTCATGAAAACTATCGTAACTAGTCTCATACTTTACAAAAAGAGTAAGCATTACAAAAGATGCTAATCCAACAGATAAACCAAAAATATTTATTATTGAATAAACACCATTTTTAAAAAAGTTTCTTACCGCTAATAATAAAAAATTCCGTAGCATAATCTTCAAATTTAGTTAATCACAAGCTTATATGCCAAGCATGGTGCCAAAATCTTATCGTGTTGATTTTATGTATTTTACAAATAGTTGCTTTTATTAAGTTGAGAAAATTTTTCTCACTCGTTGGGAAAACTATTCCCGATTTCATACTTTTATTTCAAATTAATATCTGATGAAGAAACTTCAACCTTGTGTTCTAGTTGTTGATGATAATCCAGATGTATTTGTAGCATTGCAGCTCTTGTTGAGATACAATTGCTCAGTTATAGAATCTTTAACTGATCCTGGTCGATTACATTCTGTTTTACACAAGAAACAGTTCGATGTAATCATATTAGACATGAACTTTGTTGCAGGATTGAACACGGGTAACGAAGGATTTTTCTGGATGAACGAAATCCTGAAAAATGATCCGGATGTTTCTATTATTTTTTTAACCGCATTTGCTGAAGTTGATAAAGCTGTTCAGGCTATTCAAGACGGTGCTGTTGATTATATTGAAAAACCATGGGATGACAATAAACTTATAACTTCAGTAATACGTGCTTCAGAAATATCTAACTCGAAACGCGAAATCAAATCATTAAAAAAAATAAACACGAATTTACGGTCAGAAATTGAGCATGAACATAACTATTATCAAAGCAGATCTCCAAAAATGAATGAAACTGTGGCTATTGCTGAAAAAGTTGCAAAAACAGATGCCAACATTCTGCTTCTTGGCGAAAATGGAATAGGTAAAGAAGTTTTAGCCCGACAAATTCATTTCATGTCTGACAGAAGAGAAAAAATGTTTGTATCCATCGACCTTGGGATTATTCCTGATTCTCTTTTTGAAAGTGAACTTTTCGGATATGAAAAAGGTGCTTTTACGGATGCTAAAGAATCGAAACCTGGGAAACTTGAACCTGCTTCAGGTGGTACGTTATTTCTTGATGAAATAGGTAATTTAAGCCTGGAATCACAAAAGAAGCTTTTAACGACTATTCAATCGAGAAAAATCACTCCTGTAGGATCTTCAAAACAAATCGATATTGATGTTCGATTAATATCTGCAACAAACATGGATTTATACAAGGCATCTGAAAACAAAGAGTTTCGTGAAGATTTATTTTATAGAATAAATACCGTTACAATTGAAATTCCACCGTTACGTGAAAGACCTGAAGATATTGTTGGCTTGGCCAAACATTTTCTTCGTATTTATGCAGACAAATACAAAAAAATAATAACCAAGATATCTGATACTGGCATTAAGTATTTACAAAATTATAGTTGGCCCGGAAATATTCGTGAATTGCAACACTCCATCGAAAAAGCAGTAATATTAAGTGATACAGTAGTTTTAAATGATTCAAATTTTTCATTTAGAAAATCTTCATCAAGCATTTCGTTTGATACTCTCGATTTAGAAAACAATGAAATAAAAATTATAAAAGCAGCATTAACCAAGCATAATAATAATTATACTGAAGCGGCTAATGAGCTTGGAATAACAAGGCGAACACTTTATAATAAAATAAAAAAACATGAGCTTTAATCGCTTTAATATTACCATTGTTTTTATTTGTGTTTTAATCGCAATTTCTGGTGTTGCCTTAGTTGAAGTTTGGACCAATAGCGACTATAGAATTGCCAAGTTAACTGTAAGCATTATTTGGATGGCATTAGTGTTTGGACTTATTAACTATGTAAACAAAACTAATCGTAGTCTAAAACGATTTCTCGATAGCCTCAGATATAGTGATTATGTTGCTGAAACAGATTCCGCAAAATCTTTTAAAGAACTTAATTTAAGTTTCAACGAAATTTTACGATACGTTCGGCTGGCTGAGCTCGAAAAGGAAAGTACCGATCAATATTTGAGACAAATTCTTGATGAAATGCCTACTGGTATTATTGCTGCTAATGAAAATGGATATGTAGAAATAATAAACCGAGCAGGTTTAAATATATTAGAGATTATCTCTTTATCAAAACTTTCAGAATTAGATAAATTAGAAAATGGTCTCGAACATGAGTTAAATAAATTATCAACTTCAAAGAAAAAAGTCATATCTCTGCAAACTAAGAGTGGTTTAAAGAGCATTCTATTCAGAACAGAAGAAATTTTAATTAATCAACGAAAAATACAAATTATTTCTTTTGAAAATATTAGAACTGAATTAGATGACGAAGAAGAAAAAACCTGGAAAAAAATTTTTAGAGTTCTGACTCACGAAATAATGAACTCCATTGGGCCAATTCGTTCCTTAACAGCATCCGTATTAAAAATATTCTTTGATAATAATAGCACTAAAAATATAAATCAATTAAAGAATGATGATATCCAATTTGCCGTAACGGGATTAAAAAGTATCGATAATAGAAATCAAGGATTGAGCAAGTTTGTATCAGACTTTAAAAAATTGATGCGAATTCCTGAGCCTCATTTGAATAAAATTGATATAAATAAATTTATTGATGAAACTTTGCCTTTACTGCAAGAAATTTGCACCAATAAGAAAATAAAAATTTCATATAACCAAGTATTAAATCCGTGTATTATATCAATTGATAAAGAACAAATTACTCAAGTTCTAATCAATTTAGTTAAAAACTCTTCCGAGGCAATTCAAGTAAATACCGGAGATATCATTATTAATGCTAGTGATAGTGAAGACAATTTATGTCTTACTATTTCTGATAATGGTGAGGGAATTCCAAAAGATGTAATGTCCGAAATTTTTATTCCTTTCTTTACTACTAAGAAAGATGGAAACGGAATTGGATTGAGTATTTCGCGCCAAATAATCAGGAATCACGGTGGTGACCTAAAAATTTCTTCTGAACCAAAGAAAGGAACTATTTGTGAACTATCTTTTCCAATAGTGAAGTAGTTCTAACATTTTACTCTTAACTATAAATTAACTTGCTGAAAAGTATAAAACTTCATAAATTCGCAGAAATTTTAATGTTTAAAAAATACAAATATGTTCTCAGGTATAGTTGAAGAAGCAGCTCAAGTTGTAAAACTTGAAAAAGATCAAGGAAATTTGCATATTACCATGCATTGCTCTTTTGCAGATGAATTAAAAATAGATCAAAGTGTTGCACACAATGGAGTGTGTTTAACAGTCGTAAAAGTCGATAAAAAAAATAAAACATTTACTGTTACTGCAATACAAGAAACTTTAGACAAGTCCAATCTTGGATTACTACAGGTTGATGATAAAGTAAATCTTGAACGAAGTATGAAAATCGATAGTTTATTGGATGGACATTTAGTTCAAGGTCATGTTGACCAAACTGCAACTTGTACAGGTATTCGAGAAGCAGATGGAAGCTGGTATTTTACGTTCGAATATGATCCTTCGCAAGAAGATTATATTACAGTTGAAAAAGGATCTGTTTCGGTAAACGGAGTTAGCTTAACTGTTGTAAATTCAAAAGACAAATCTTTTGAAGTAGCAATTATACCATTTACTTATGACATTACTAATTTTCATCAATTTAAAGTAGGTACGGTTGTAAACATAGAGTTTGATATTATTGGAAAATATGTTGCACGAATTGTGAGACAGCAATTAAACAAATAAAAAACAAACATAATATACTGAAGAGCCTCATATATTATGAGGCTTTTCAAGTTTAAAACATCCTCTTTAATAACTTTTTTAACTCATTTTGCTCAAATCAACATTAAATGAAAAAAAGTGATAAAATTTTGATTGCATTTTATTATACATAAGTCTATCTTTGTACGTTTTAAAATATTGTAGACCATTAATATAGTTTATCAATGAATAAATTTCCAGTATATAAACAATTAGATTTATCGCAGGTAAATAAAGAAATACTTGCACGTTGGGATAAGAATGACACTTTTCATAAAAGTATTACCACTCGTGAAGGGAAACCAACATTTGTATTTTATGAAGGTCCTCCTTCCGCTAATGGAATGCCTGGTATTCATCACGTAATGGCTCGTGCAATAAAAGATATCTTTTGTAGGTACAAAACTATGCAGGGATTTCTGGTTAAACGAAAAGCAGGTTGGGATACACATGGATTACCTGTAGAATTAGCGGTAGAAAAAGCATTAGGAATTACAAAAGAAGATATTGGGAAAAAAATCACTGTTGATGAATATAATGAGACCTGTAAGAAAGAAGTAATGAAATATACCGATGTGTGGGTAGACTTAACACACAAGATGGGGTATTGGGTTAATATGGACGATCCATACATTACTTATGACAACAGGTATATCGAAACTTTATGGTGGTTGTTAAAACAACTATTCGAAAAAGATTTATTGTATAAAGGATACACTATACAACCATACTCGCCTGCTGCTGGTACAGGTTTAAGCACTCACGAACTTAACCAGCCTGGTTGTTATCGCGATGTAAAGGATACTACTTGTGTTGCACAGTTTAAAGTTGAAAAAAATGAAAAATCAGAATTTCTTTTTAAGGATACTGATACTGATGTTTACTTTTTAGCATGGACAACAACTCCATGGACTTTGCCTTCTAATACAGCTTTAGCTGTTGGTGAAAAAATTAATTATGTTCGAGTACGAACCTTTAATCAGTATACTGGAGATCCTATTACTGTAATACTTGCCAAGGATTTATTTAATGCACATTTCGATAAAAAAGCCGAAGAATTAAGTCTTGAAGATTATAACCAAGGTAATAAAAAAGTTCCTTTCAAAGTACTTTCTGAATTTAAAGGGAAGGATATAGAAGGAATTTATTACGAACAGTTAATTGATTGGGTTAAACCTGCTGGTGATGCATTTAGAGTTATAACTGGTGATTTTGTAACAACAGAAGATGGTACTGGTATTGTTCATATTGCTCCAACTTTTGGTGCTGATGATGATCGTGTTGCAAAACAAAGTAATATATCTCCCTTAATTGTTTATGATAAAGAAAAAACAAAAAATGCTTTAGTTGATAAACAAGGACGCATGTATCGATTAGAAGATTTGGATCCTGAATTTGTTTCACAATATGTTAATAAAGAAACATACAATCCATTTGCTGGTCGATACGTAAAAAACGAATATGATGAATCATTAACCGAAAATGATCCAACAATAGACGTTGACATATCTGTTATGCTTAAAAAAGAAAATAAAGCATTTAAGATAGAAAAACATATTCACAATTATCCACATTGCTGGAGAACTGACAAGCCTATACTTTATTATCCTTTAGATTCATGGTTTATAAAAACCACAACTCTAAAAGAACGAATGATTGAATTAAACAAAACCATAAACTGGAAACCAGAATCAACAGGTACAGGGCGTTTCGGCAAATGGCTAGAGAACTTACAAGACTGGAATCTTTCAAGGTCTCGATACTGGGGAACACCATTGCCAATTTGGGTGTCAGAAGATCGGTCAGAAATGAAATGTATTGGTTCGGTTGAAGAATTATATACCGAAATTGAAAAATCGGTAAAAGCAGGTTTTATGAAAGAAAATCCTATCGCTGATTTTGAAACTGGAAATAACTCGAAAGAAAATTATAGCAAGATTGATCTTCATAGACCTTATGTTGATAGTATTTATTTAGTTTCAGATACTGGAAAGAAAATGGTTCGCGAACTCGATCTTATAGATGTTTGGTTCGATTCAGGTGCTATGCCTTATGCTCAAATACATTATCCTTTCGAAAATAAAGATCTTTTTAAAGATGTTTATCCATCTGATTTTATTGCTGAAGGTGTTGATCAAACACGTGGTTGGTTCTTTACCTTGCATGCAATTGCTGTAATGCTTTTCGATTCCGTTGCATTTAAAAACATTATTTCTAATGGCCTTGTTTTAGATAAAACAGGTGCAAAAATGTCAAAACGTTTAGGTAATGCTGTAGACCCTTTCGAAATCATTGAAAAGCACGGTTCTGATCCATTACGCTGGTACATGATTACCAATGCACAACCTTGGGATAATCTTAAATTCGATCCTTCAGGATTAGATGAAGTAAAACGTAAATTTTTTGGCACACTTTATAATACATATTCGTTCTTTGCACTTTACGCAAATGTAGATGGATTTAAATTTGAAGAAGAAGAAATTCCTGTAAATGAACGACCAGAAATTGACCGTTGGATAATTTCTTTACTGAACTCACTTGTTAGGGACGTTGAAAACGATTATGAAAATTATGAACCCACAAGAGCAGGAAGAGCTATCCAGGAATTTGTAACAGAAAACCTGAGCAACTGGTATGTACGGCTAAACCGCAAGAGATATTGGGGTGGTGAGTATTCTAAAGATAAAATTGCTGCCTACCAAACGCTTTATACCTGTTTGGAAACAGTTGCGAGATTAATGGCTCCAATTTCTCCGTTTTTTGCAGATCAGATTTTTATTGATTTAAATTCTGTGACAGGAAAAGATCTTACAGAATCGGCTCATATTGCTGATTTTCCAAAATCAAACAAAGAATATATAGATAAGGTTTTAGAAGAAAGAATGGATATAGCACAACGTGTATCATCAATGATACTTGCCTTACGTCGCAAAGTAAACATTAAAGTGCGACAGCCATTAAGTAAATTCATGATTCCAATAATAGACAAATCTCTTCAGCCTAAATTCGAAACTGTTCGAAATTTAGTGCTTGCCGAAGTCAATGTTAAAGATGTTGAATATATAACAGATACATCTGATGTTTTAGTTAAAAGAATTAAACCTAATTTTAAAACACTTGGTCCGAAATATGGGAAGTTAATGAAGCAAATTTCTCAGGCAGTTATTCAAATGTCTCAGGAAGATATTATTGCTTTTGAGAGCAATGAAAAGTATGAATTGAACGTTGATACAGAAAAAATCAATCTAGCTATAGAAGATGTTGAAATTACATCTGAAGATATTCCAGGTTGGTTGGTTGCAAACGACGGGAAACTTACTGTTGCTCTTGATATAAATGTAACGGATGAACTACGAGAAGAAGGTATTGCAAGAGAATTTATTAATCGTATACAGAATATAAGGAAAGACAGTAATTTTGATGTAACAGATAAGATTGAAATTCAGATACAAAGACACGAATTAATTAACAAAGCAATTGAAAAACATAAAGAATATATTGGTACTCAAACCTTGGCAAAAACAATTGAATTAGTTGATAAATTCGAACAAAATTTAGTACATTTCGTAGAAATTGACGAAGAAATAAAAACAAATATAAAAATAGATAAGATAAGCTAACAATTGCTTTTTAAAATGAAAAAATTTGTTAACTTTAAATCAACTTAAAATTGATGAATTATGGCGGAAAAGACTAAGTACACAGACGAAGAGTTGGCGGAGTTCAAAGAAATAATATTGAGAAAACTTGACAAAGCAAAACAAGATTACGATATATTAAAAACTACTATTACTCATAGTGAAAGTAACGATACAGAAGATACTTCTCCTACATTTAAAGTTTTAGAAGAGGGTGCAGCTACTCTCTCTAAAGAAGAAGCCGGAAGACTGGCTCAACGTCAACAAAAATTTATTCAGCACTTACAAGCTGCTCTTATTCGAATCGAGAATAAGACCTATGGTATTTGCCGAGAAACAGGGAAATTAATATCTAAAGAAAGGCTTCGTGCAGTGCCACATGCTACATTAAGCATAGAAGCTAAACAAAATCAACGATAAGTTCTATTTTAACATAATTTATAAAATGATTGGATCAAATTGATCCAATCATTTTTTATTATTCAACTCTTTTTAATAGTTTTATGCTCTAAAATAATTTGAAATGAAATCAATTACCACGAAATCAATACTAATAATACTACTCATTTTAATTATTGACCAGGTGTTTAAAATGTGGATTAAAACACATATGATTCTAGGCCAGGAATATAAAATTCTTGGAGACTGGTTTATCATTCATTTTACTGAAAATAATGGAATGGCTTTCGGCATGGAATTTTGGGGTAAAAACGGGAAAATATTTTTAACTCTATTTCGCATTATTGCAGTGGTTGGAATTGGTTGGTATCTGAATATACTTATTAAGCAAAAAGCACCTAAAATGGTTATTATAAGTATCTCGCTTATTATGGCTGGTGCATTAGGAAATATTCTTGATAGTGTTTTTTACGGAATTATATTCGATGAGAGTTTTTATCAAATCGCTGAATTTATGCCTCGAGATGGTGGCTATTCAGCTTTACTACAAGGAAGAGTAGTTGATATGTTGTATTTTCCATTAATTAAAGGACAATATCCGGGCTGGTTTCCATTTTGGGCAAATCAACAATTTATTTTCTTTCGTCCTGTTTTTAACATTGCTGATTCAGCTATTACAGTTGGAGTGTGTTATATTCTGCTTTTTGAAAGATCCTTTTTTAAACATGTAAATTAATATTTTCACTTCTGCTGAACATTAAAAAGTTTTCGAATTTCGTAAAAATATCGTTACTTTATTAGAAATTTAAATTCAGCAATTATGTATCGAGTTATTGTACCCATTGACTTTTCGGAAGAATCACTTAAAGGACTTGATCTCGCCATATTAATATCAAGCAAAATAGAGTGTAAAATTGAAATGGTTTATGTTCATAAAAAAAGCCTTGATTACCATCCTGGATCAAAAGAAGAAGAGTTTAAATTTGCTCAAAAAGAATTTAAAAAAATTCATGAAAAATACGAACCGAAACTATCTTCAAATTTAAAACTTAACCATATTATTAAATCTGGCAAAATATATAGGGAAATTGTAAATCAAGCAGAATCATTTGAAGATTCATTTATTGTAACATCAACTCATGGAGCATCTGGTTTCGAAAAATTTTTTATTGGAAGTAATACTTTTAAAATAATTTCAGCAACTTATAAACCTATCTTTACATTACGCGGGGGTCAGGTACCTGAAAAAATCTCAAGAATTGTATTACCTCTTGATATTTCTTCCGACACAAGGCAGAAAGTACCATTTACAGCAGAAATAGCTAAGTGGTTTGGAGCCGAAATACATGTAATAACTGTTACATCGCTACAAACGGAAGATATGAATAAAAGACTGTCTTCATATTCAAATCAGGTATGTGAATATCTTGAAAAGCAAGGAGTAAGTTATGATACGGACTCTTTAATTGGATCTAACGTAACTGATTTAATAATTGATTATGCAAAGACAATAAGAGCAGATCTAATTTCAATAATGACCGAACAAGTAGCTGATGGGAGTTTTATTATGGGAACTGCAGCTCAGCAAATGTTAAATAAAGCTACACTACCAGTTTTAAATATAAATCCTAAGGAGTTACATGTTTCAGGAGCTTTTAAAACACAGGGTTAATTATTCTTAAAAGTTACAATAAAACACCCTTTAAATTCTTTAGAAAGTTTTTGTTTTAATGCTTCTAATTGAGCATCGGAATTATAATTCCCAATAATTATACGATATACCTTTTGTTTTTTAACAGTAGCTACTTCAATAAATACCTGTTCGTTGTATTTTTTCTTCAGTTGCTCAACAAGTCTAAAAACATTTTCGTCGTTTTTATAGCTTCCTATCTGAACTCCTTTTCCATTAGGTGTAACTACATCGACATTTACTTTATAATATTCTTTTGTCTGAGTTTTTTGGTCTGTTTTAACTTTTTCAGGCAAATCATCTGTTGAAGCTATTAGTTCAACTCGAACTTTTGCTAATCCTTTACCAATAAAATCAAGTTCTTTGGCTACCGATTTTGAAAGATCGATAATTCTATTGTCAACAAAAGGTCCTCTATCATTTATTCGAACCACAACGTATTTATTATTTTCAAGATTTGTAACCTTTACAACACTTCCGAATGGTAATGTCCTGTGTGCTGCAGTTCTTTTAGCATGATAATATATTTCGCCATTTGCAGTTTGTCTTCCTTCAAACTTATCAGCATAAAAACTGGCGATTCCTGTTTTATTATAAGAGTTTTGAGCTTTTATACTTATTGTAAAAATTAAGAAAGTAAAATATATAAAAAATAAAATTCTTTTGTACATATTAATTTTCTTTTAGTTCTGTATCAATCTCCCAATATTTATCTTCTTCGTCATCTTCATCTTCATCTTCCAGTTCCCAGCTATACATTTTTCTTCTTGGTCCCTGATCTCTGTAATAAAACGCTAAAACCAATCCTGCAATTGCCCCCATGAGATGCGATTCCCACGAAATATGTGGTTGAATTGGCAAAACTCCCCAAATCATACTTCCATATAGAAATATTACCAATAGTGAAATAGCCATTAGTTTTATGCTTTTTCTAATAACACCACTTACAAATAAAAACGAAGCAAAGCTATATACCAGTCCACTAGCACCAATGTGATAAGCTTGACGTGCTCCAAACCAAATCCAAATATTTGCTATTAAATAACTTAAGAAAAAAACTTTGTAAGCAACTTTATTATAAAAGTAGAAAAGGCCAGTACCTAAAATTAATATCGGAACACTGTTTGCTATAAGATGTTCAAAATCGGAATGAATTAATGGAGCCGTTAATATTCCTATTAATCCTTTTGCTTTTAAAGGAAAAATTCCGAAAAAAGCAAAATTGAGATTTAAGAGTATTTCTGAAGTTTTTACTGTCCAAATAACTATCAGAAATAACAGTGGGAAAATAAGACTGTAAAAAAATCTCTTTTTTTCTTCTTTCATTGAACTGGTTTATTTGAATTATAAATATCACATTTTTTACACAAATAAAAAACCCGATCATTAAAAGACCGGGCTTATTTTTGAATTATTTATTTTATTTTAAAATTAATCTTTGACTTATTACAAATTCTTCATTACATTTTATACTAATCAAGTACATTCCCTTGGCTTTGTCAGAAATATCAATTTGTTCGTTAATAAGTAGTTTGCCTTTAATTTCTTTGGAATAAACCATAGAACCAACTAAATCATAAATTTCGATGTGGTAAGTATCATTTACCTCACCTGTGAACTCCATCATAAATAAACCATTTGAAGGATTCGGGTAAATTTTTAGGTTTTCCTTTAAAACAGATTGAATGTTTGTTGTTGATGATAACTGTGCATTAAAAATTACATCATCATTGCTTACATTTAATGTGCTGTCATAATTCCAGTAACCAGATTTACTTAAATTAAATTCTAAATCATTACCAGGTAATACACTTACAAACAAAGCCTTACCCTCATGATCTGTATATTTTATTTCATCATTAAATTCAATAGTAACACCCTGAATAACAGATGAACCAGGATCAACAACAACAAACGTAACAATGTAAGTTGTAAGAGTCATTGTAATATTTAAAGTTGTATCACTATGCACATCGATAGAACCATTTTTGTTATTATATCCATCCATTGAAATATTATAGTTTTCACCAGTACAATAATTTAGGTCAAAAATACATTCTCCAGATGCGTCAGTGTATTTGCTTTCATTATTGAATTCTACAAATACGTTTTGCAATGCAGTTGATTCCCCATCTTGAACTGAAAAAGTTACATGATAAGTAATTGCCTGCATACTTAATTCTATTAATTCATCTTGGTCTACAGTAATTGTTGAATCTATTTCTTCGTAACCATCTTTTGAAACAGAATAAGGTATATTATCTCCCTTAGCTACACTAAATACTACTTCACCATTGGAATTTGTAAAACTTTCCGTGTTATTAAATTCAACTTTTGCGTTTTCAAGAAGTCCGTTATTATCTGATATAACAAATTTAACTTGATGTGCAGACTCTGATGAAATTTCAGCTTTCCAACCTGTAAGTTCAACGTATCCATCAGAATAAAAAGAGAAAGTTAGGGCCCCGGTTTCATTAGATGCCATAATTTCAGTAGGAGGGTTTTCGTTACAATATTCCCCAATTAATGCATCACTGGTTGATGCTCCGTTATATACAGTTAAATAATCATAACAACCACCACTATAGCTATCATCTTCTACATCAAAATGCAGGAATTTTATTTTAATTATTTCATTATCGTTTTTAGGAACAAAAGTTATAGTGTAATTCTCACTACCAGAATATTCAGCTTCTTCACCGCCAGAATCGTAGAAATATAACTTTTCTGTATTTAGTGTAACAGTACCTTCTTCTGATATTAGACATTCTGGTATTTCACCAATTGTTATTTCTTTTGATTCCTCAACTGAATAAAAATCATTATCAGTATCAATTAAACTAAATTTAAGTGTTACAGAAGTATTTATTTGTTCCTGCTGATCAACTGAAACAATAAAATTAATTGTGTCAATTTTACCTGCATCTAATGTAAATGGCGCAACAACAGAATCAACCAATTCGAAATATGAACTTCCATTTACATACTCTGCAAGTCCTGTAATATTACCTAAACTAGCGTGTCCAGTATTTTGAACAATTAACTTAAGATTTGTGGTTTCTCCTGGATCTAAAATACCATTATCATTTTGTTCTTGATCATCAATAAAATATTCTAATATTTTTAGATTTGGTGCATTAATTGTAATGTTAAATTTAGAATTCCATTCGTAAGGATCCGCATTTTCATCCTGACCACTTATAACTAATTGAAGTGGAATACGATATTGATCTATTATTTTATGATTTAAATTGAATGAATATGCATTATTTATTAAAGAGTCGCTTGATCCTGCTAAATCTCCAAAATTTTCAAGTGTGTCTATTAAAATAAAATTTGTATCTGTTGATCGCAATTTTGTTTCAACACCGAACGCATCATAATCCTCAGAAATATTCTTAAGTTTAACATTTAAAGCTATTGATTCACCAAAATCAGCTTCTTGATTTGAATTACCAGCATCATCATTTAATGAACTTTCAGTTTTAACAATATATGGTGCATCGGGCACAACTATTAGAACCTGTGCCTGATAAGTAATTTTATTATATCCAGTAACAGTTACAATTAGTGTATCTACAGTAGGTAGCGCCTCAAAACTTAATGCTGCACTTCCGCCAACAATTTGTGCAGTAGCAATGATTTCATCGTTTAGAGTTAATGAAACAAAACAACTATCATCGCCATCGACATTAAATTCTGTAGCGCCAACAAAAATAATAGGATTATGTGAAATGCTCATTTCCTGTGGAGTCTTTGTTCTAATCAATAAAGACGGATCTCCAAATATGGTCCAAGTATTAGTCATATCAGATCCATCGCTACCATATTCATCAATCATATGCATACAACCATTTACGGTAACTCCACCAAAAGTTCTTTTAACATTATTTTCATAGCTTTCAACAACAAGGTTAACCATTTCGTCCTGGCCATCCATAGGAGAAGACCAAGATTGGTTAATTGTAGATGCAACTATAGCAACAGCACCTGTCGGATTGCTATTATTTGTAGCTCTCATCCAAGATTCTGCAAAACAGGTCTGACCATGAAAATTTCCGTTAACACATGCCACATCAAAAATGAATGGGAGCATGTTTTCATTCGTTAATGCATTTACATTATCCCTATTAAAACCTGATGTTGCCCAAGAGTAGTCAGAACCATGTCCCACATAATTTATTATTGCCCGTCCCTCGTTTACACTTTGTGAAACATCGCTAGGAGTTGCACCAGGATCATATATTTGATCAACGGGATTATAACCATAATTAAGTAAATCTGTTCTGATATTATCCATATGCTGTATGTCAGACTCATCATCATCACCTTGTCCTCCACCACCTTCGTCTGATGCGATTCCAATACCTTTGGATAACCAAGTTGCTGTTTCATCTATGTCACGTTCGTAATAGATTGTTCTTGCAACCTGTGTCTCAACTTCTTCAATACTTTCGGCAGAGAATCTACCTACAAAAACTTCTGCATAAGAATCATCACCTAATATATGACCATAAGCTGCATCTGAGTCTCCAGATTTAGTCAAGGACGGAACATCTTCTGCATCTCCAATTATCAGTAAATAGGTTAATTCATTTTCGTTATAATAACTATCAATGTAGGTTTTAATTTCAGTATCCGACGAGCCTATAGTACTATATTCAACCAATTCTACATGTAATCCTCGTTGTTTTTTCCACTGAATAAAAGTGTCAAGAGCAGATATATACTCCTCTGGAGAAACAATCAACATATCGCCATCTTCTTCAAGCGATGTATATTTGGTATTTACGTTATAATTTAAAAAGTGATTTTTATAAATTTCATTAAACTCCTTGGTAATTTTACTTTCTTTCGATTTAGAAAATATGTTTTTGCTATTTATTGTTGCTTCTTTTTCCAATACTTCTAAAGTTATACTTGTGTATATTCTCAACACTTTGTTAACCGGATTGTATTGAAAAGGATTAAACTCAATTACCTGACCACGAAAATCTCTTAAAATATAAGGATCCCCTAATTCAGCCATTTCTTCTGGGAAAAATATGTTTTGATTGTATATTTCACCAAATTCAAACGGAATATCTGCAGGATTCTTTTCTCTTGAAATTACTCCCTTTGAAGGGGCAATTAACACATCTTCTATTTCAAAATATTCTTTATTTTTTACAACAATTTCAATATCTTTCTTATCAGGAATTATTATTGATTTTGACACCTTAGGCAAATCTGGAGCACTTTTAATTTTTAGTTTTGAGCCATCTTCAATGCTATAAATAACTGCTAAACCTAAGTTGGTTTTAACTATTTTCTCAGAGTAATTACCTAATTCAAATTTTATTTCTGCTTTTCCTTTTGATATTTCAGAATATTCAATTGTTGAGCTTTTATCTTGACTAAAAATCAAACCATAAGAAAATACAAATAATAGGGTTAATAAATAAAGTTTAAATTTCATATTTAAAATTTTATATGGTTTTTACTTTTAATATTTACAATCAGGTATAATTTTACCCTACCTTATAATATATTTATCCATTAAAAAAACCGATGGTACTATGACCATCGATTTTTATATTTTTTATAATTACTATTCTTATTTAACAATTAATCGCTTACTAATTAATGATCCATCATTTGATTCAATTGATAAAAAGTATATTCCTTTTGCATTTTGTGAAATATCAATTTGCTCTTTTATATACGATGTACCTGCAATTTCCTTGTTATAAATAACTGAACCTATAACATCATAAACTTTAATACGATACAATTCGTCCTGACCATCATATAATTCAACATAAAATAAACCGTTTGAAGGATTTGGATAAATTATTAAATTTTCTGGTTTAATAGTTGTTATTCCAGTTGTAGATGATAACCGAGCATTAAATATCACGTTTTCATCCACCACGTTTAAAGTACTATCATAATTCCAGTATCCGCTCTTTGTCAACATAAAAGACATATTATCTTCGGGTACAACTTCAGTAAATATTGCTTCACCATCAATATCAGTATATTTAGTTATTGAATTAAATTCAACCTTAACACTACTAATTGCTTGTGAATTTGGATCAACAACAACAAAAGTAACACTAAAAGTAGTTAGGTCCAATGTAATATTAATGGTTGTATCTTCATAAACATCCATCGTTCCGTTTACATCATCATATCCATCCATTGTAATAACATAATCTTCGCCAAATACCATATTTAGATCAAAAACACATTCTCCTGAAGCATTGGTATACTTGCTTTCACTATTAAATTCAACCAACACATTTTCCATGGCAACTGAAGCTTCATCTTCAACTGCAAAGGTTACATGATATGTAATGAGTGACATACTTAATTCAACAGTTTTATCTTCATCAACATTTATTTTTCCGCATAAATCATCATAACCTGCTTTAGTAACACTGTAATCCTTATTCAAGGAATATGTTACATTAAAAGTACATTCTCCATTAGTGTCTGTTGTTTCGTTTTTACCATCAAAATTTACAGTTGCACCTTGCACTAGATTTGTTCCATCATCGATACTAAATACAATCTCATATGATTTATAAGTTAATGTTGTATCAATTGTTACGTTATCTCCAGCTATATCAACTGTTCCTGTAACATCATTGAAATGAGTTTTTGAAATTTTATATGGGATATCATCTGCTTCTAGAATATTATTAAATATTGCTATTCCTTCTGAGTTAGTATATAGTGTATCTTCATCTAAAATAACCTGAGCGTTATATAATGATTTCGACTCACCAGAAACAACAAATGTTACTTTAAATGTTGCTGTTCCTGATCCAAGTACAAGATTAATCGTGGAGTCTTTTTCAACATCCATTGTTCCTTCCACATTATTGTAACCAGTTTTTCGAACAATATAGCTAAGCATAGTGTCCATCTTTACTTCTTCAAATAATGCTATTCCATCAATATTTGTTGAAATATCTTTGTTATCAAATTCGACTACAGCATCAGAAACCGGATCTGTACCATCAGTAATCACAAACTCGATATCGTACTTAAGCCTTTTTAATTCAATGTTTTTAACTAAATCAGAAGAAACTTCAATTGAAGCTGTAGAATCTGCATGTCCAAATGACTGAATAGTAAATTCTTCATCCAAACTATAAATTACATCGGAAAAAGTAACTGTACCATTAGATGTTGAAAGGCTTCTTTCATCAAAGGTTATCTCACCATCAACTACCCCATTTTCATCTGTAAGATTAAAAGTAACATCATATTTAGCATATTCAAGTGTGTATTCAACTGATAGATCTTCTAAAACGTTTACAGTTGTTTCGAAATCCACATAACCAGTAGCACTTATTTTAAGTTCATAATCAACGCCATCTGCAATATTATCAAACAGAGCAATTCCAGATGCATCAGTAGTTTCTGATCTTCCATTAAATTCAACGACAGCTCCTTCAATTTCTCCATCAGGTCCAGTTACAAGAACTTCAAAAGTATATCCTTCAATACTCCTAATTTCTGCTGTCCAACCTTCTCTTGTTACAGATCCATCAGAATCAAATCTAAACGTTAATGCTCCTGCTTCATTTGTTGGAACTATTATAGTTGGTTTATTAGAATTGCAGTAACTTCCAATTAAATCAGCATTTGTGTCTTCACCATCATATATTTCTAAATCATCATAACAACCACTTCCATTTGGCTCAACATTAAACGAAATGAACTCTACAGAAAGATACTTGTTTGCACCAGCCGGACGTAAAGTTATAGTTTCATCCTCATCATCTCCATATTCTCCAGCACTGCCACCTGAATCGTAAAAATATGCCTTACCCGCAATTGTAGTATCTTCATCCGTAATTAATATTTCAGGAATTTCACCAATAATTAATTCCTTATTACACGTTTTTGAATAAACTTCAAATGTTTCATCAATAATATCAAACGACATATAGACAATTGTACCTGGTAAAGCTTCATTATCGGCTGTAGTACTAAATCTTAAAGTATCGCTTGTTAATGCATCTATACTAAAATCTTCTACCAATGTATCATGTAAAGTTAAGTAGGTTTCGCCATCACCTAAAATATTTGCAATTCCATTTAAACCAGATATGGCTGCATTACCATTATTAGTCAATATTAGCAAGATATCTGCAGTTTCTCCTGGTTCTAATAAACCGTTATCGTTTTCAGAGCTATCATCAATTAATAAATCTCCTATTTCTAGCTCAGGAGCATTAACTGTAAGGTGTATTTTAGACCCCCAGGTATATTCTTCGTTTTCGGAATCTTCTCCTAAAATCTCCAAATCAAAAACTACTTGATGTTGATTTGTAAATTTGTCCTTAAAATTAACAGTATACGAAGCACTAGCAAACGCTGAGTCTGAATTTAAGATTGTACCAAACACCTGTGTATCATCTATAATTATTACATTTGTATCGGTTGAACTCAAATTTGCAACAACTTCAAATGCATCATAGGTGTCTGATAAATTCTTAAGTTGAATATCTAATTTTATAGTTTCACTAAAATCTACTTCCCCGTTATCATTTTCTTCAGAATCATCAATCGTATAATAATCTAAAGATACATATGGTGTTGATGCAGGAATAATTGTTATTTTATCAATAATTGGTTGGCGATTTTGTTTTGTAATAACAATATCAAGTTCTCCAACGTTTGTAAGTGGATCAAAACTAAGCTCAACAGATCCTTTTGCTTCAACAAGTTTTGCAGCTAATAATTCACCATCCAGAGAAATTGCAACATAAGCATTTTCTTCGGCTGTTACTTCCAAACTAGTTGATTTTAAAATAATCTCAGAATTATATGATGCAACTATTGCCTCAGGAACAGTAACATAAGGTGTAAGCGAAGGATCTCCCATAAGGTGATAAATTTCCCAGTAATATGCTTTTCGTGAAGATGTAGATGCTTCAACGGCCAAATTACCCGCAACGCTTATTTGTCCTTGTGTAATATACCAGTCTTCTTTTGCTTCACCATTTAAATGAAAGAAACGGTCATATGCACCTAATTCACTACCAGCATATGTTGGGTTTGCGCTTATTGAACTTGTTAAGCCTACTCCCCAATAATAATCTTCGTCCCAGTATGTATTATTTGAACCACCAATATAACCAACTGCACCTTTGTTTGCTGCAATAAGAATTTCTTCTCCAAAGCAATCATTATTATTAAAGGCGTTTGATAAACAACAATTACCTATCATTAATGGATACATATGTTCATTGGTTAATGCATCAATATGACTGATACTAAAACTTGGATCGGACCAACCACTAACTCCACAATGCGCTGTATAATTAGAGAATGAAACACCTGCACTAATATAACTTCGTATAGATGCAGAAGCTCCTGAATTATTGGATGCCATAACTCCACTGTCATCACCATATAAATAGAAGTAAGAAGTAATTCCATTTTCAGAATTTGTGTAATAATCGTTTGCATAATTTATTGCACCATTACCATAAGTTGGAGCATAAGATGCGTCAACACCAGCTACCAAAACAACATTATCTAAATACGAAGGATCTGGCATCTCATATTTTTCAACTTCCAGTGTTTTGTCAATTTGTGATTGCAATTCTGCTATTGTTTCAGCTGAAAACCTTCCATAAAATACTTCAGGCAATTTGTCTCCAGTGTATTCGAAATAATATAAGTCAGTTTTGTGTCCTCCTGCTGTTCCGCTATATGTTGGAATTTGATCAACATCTCCCACAATTAATACAAAAGTTGGAGATATATCATCATCGGGATTATCATATAAATCTTGTAAATAATTTTTTATTTCTGTTGTTGTGGTTCCGATATCATCAGTGTAAGCTTCAATTACGTTAAACCCTTTCATGGTTTTCCATTCAATAAACTCTTGTAATGTTTCTTCAAACATTGGATCAGAAACAATTACATATTTTACAGGACCACTAATTAATGCCTTGTTATCTTCTGTTTCGTTTATTGTGTTATATTTTATATTATCAAAATATGGAGAATTTAATCTTTCGAGGTTTTGGGGTTTAATATTACTTTTTGGAATAAAAGAAATTTCTACCTCTATTTTATTCAGAACCTTTAGTGTGTTTGTAACAGGATTATATGCGAATGGTGATATTTCTATATATCCTAAATGTTTGTTACGTAAAAATCCTTTGTCTTCGAATACGACTGTTTCTTTTTTAAAGAATTCATTTTTGCTATAAACTTCCTGATCTTTTTCAAACGGAACATCTTTTAAATCTTTGCTTTTTTCATGCGAAGGCTGAGCTGGTATAATTAATTCGGTTAAACCATAGTTTTTTAATTCTATGGTTTCTTCGTCGTAACTTATTAATTTTACATTAACTTCTGAATTGTAAGGTATTTCAATGAGTCTATTTATTACTGGTAAATCTGGTTTACCTGCGTCAAATGTTTTGCTTAAACCATTAGTTACAATTTGGTTATATATACCATCTTTTGTTTCTTTTTCTATTAATTCAAAAGCTGAAATTGATTCAGATAAAATTAATCCGCTCGAGGTTTTTTGAACTAGTTCAGTATTTTGAGACTTTAATTTTGCCTGATTGAGATCAATTTTTACTTTATGCTGTGAAAATGTTGCTAGCGAAGTAAATACCAACAACTGAATATAAACAATGCGTTTAATCATACTACAAGGGTTTTATTATTTTTTAACAATAAATCAGAGCGCGACAAGATATTATTTTTTTACGAAAAAAAGAACCGTTTTGTTCCCTTTTTCCTGAAAAACAACATTCTATTTATATAATTACAAGATATTATTTTTTTACCCTACCAATTTTGGATTCAATTGATTCAATTTTTTGTTCTAATCGATTCAATTTTCCTTTTCGAATATCGAGTTTTATACTTGAATATACTCTTTTTGAAAAAGGCTCAAGTACCTGGTATGATTTATTCACAATTTCTAGAGCTTCTTTTAGTGATTCTGTTTCAACTATTGTTCCCATGGCAGTTAACTTATATTTAACACCACTATTTTTAATCATTTCAATAATTTTACTAACAGAATCGCTGGCGCTATCACTTGTTTTATCAGTTGGAAACATAGCAAACTCAAGAAGAACTGACATAATGATTATTTATTTACATTAAAATTAATTTCAACATCCCAGTTAGACCTTACTTTAATTTTTTTATCGTAATACAAAACTTCTTCGGGTTGTAAATGTTTTAAATATTCGCCGCTATCCCACTTCCCATTTAAGTTGCTGTCAATTATTACTTTAAACATAAATTCTTTAGGCGGTAAAAAAGCATATTCAATAATTTGATCCTTAGATATAATCGTC
This sequence comes from Bacteroidota bacterium, assembly GCA_042584405.1. Classification (GTDB taxonomy): domain Bacteria; phylum Bacteroidota; class Bacteroidia; order Bacteroidales; family UBA12077; genus UBA12077. The sequence continues at coordinate 15,847 of JBHOSR010000013.1, read as the reverse complement.
TGTCTAAACAAGGTTTCTTTGTCTTTACTAGGAATAATAAGTTGACAAATTAACTGGAAGCTTGAATCTATACCCGTAATATTTGCCAAAACTTTTCCATAAAAATCTCGTTTTTGGGTTTGAAATACAATAATATTTGTATCGTTCACTGTTTCATAAATATCAGTAAATGCTCTTGGATAAATTTCTAACCTATAAACAGTATCCTCAGCCCAGTCAACCAACATATGGTATTTTCTTAATTTAATGCTGTCCTTCAATATTTTAAACTCTACAGGAATTTCAATGGTATCAATAACTGCAAAAAGGTTTATTTTGGAAGTATCATATTTCAAGACAGGGGTTTCAAAATTAAAATTTAACTTACTATTTAAATCGATCGTTCCGCGATTTTTAACATTCAATGTATACTTTAAACTTGTATCAATAGGTTCATTTCTTTTCTTTTTCTTTTCTTCGAAATATCTTAGATTTAGTGTGTCAGAGGTCCATTGATATATCATATTTGTATCTTCACTCTGATATTTCAATGCAAATTCAATTGCTTCTTTTTTATAAACTGTACTATCAGTAATCCAATACGTTATTGAATCTCTATTTTGCCCAACTTCTTTGATATACCAATCTTTTTCAATTCCTGTGTCCACAATTGTAAAGATTACACTATCTTTTATTGGTTTATTAAAAACCACATCAACTTTTTGTTTGGTTTCTCTAGAATTGTTGGCTAAATACTGTAATTCATGATATTCAGTAAATAACCTTAATACATACTCCTGAACCGGGAAGTATGTTACAGTCCGAGCTATTATGGTGTCAATTTCCTGATTTTTTGGAATTTTGCTTTCTGATAAATTATTTAAACTATCTTGTTTATATAAAGTATCAACTTTAAGTTCTGTAGTTAAATCAAATGAAACTAAAGAATCAATAAAAGCAATATCTTCATTTGGTAAATCAAACAAATAATTCTTATTGAAATCTCTTAAACAAAATAGCTTATATCTGTTATGGCTAATGTTATTAATTCGAAAAAAACCTTCAGCATCTGTTTTGGAAATGTATACTGGTATTTGCTTAATAGGAATTGAGTCCTCAAATTCTTTATAAAGCATGACATATACACCTTCTTCGGGTAATAAATTATACGAATTTATTACTTGACCCGCAATGGATAATGAATCAATATAGCTACCTGTGGATAACACATATTGAAAATTTTCAATTGGATTTCCCTCATTATAATCCTGAACTGAATTACCAAAATAAATATTATATGTGGTTGAATCTTTTAATTCTTCTAAAAATTCAATAATTAATGTTTTTCCTTTTACTCTTATGTCTGGCTTTTCATCAACAGGAGGTGATATTACTAAGTTGTTGTTCAAATCCTTTAGTTGAATAAACTCGTCGAAAGTGATGCTAATTTTCTCACTATCAAAGTTTACGGTATAATCTACAGGTTCAATCTTAACAATTAATGGGTGATCTTCATCTTTTGGACCACCTGTTGGTGCAACAATTTTTGCACAGTGGCTAAATAAAAATATTGCAAATAAAAATAAATATATAACCTTTGGTATATTGTTAATCTTCATCTTTTAATCTCAAAATTGATTTACAAACTTAAAAAGTTTATTTTAAAAACAGTTATGGTTTACCATTTAATATAGGTATATGTTAATGACATTTAACATTTAATAACATATTACTAAACCTTAAATGTATTATGCACACAATAATTTTTAATACATTTGTGGTGTTTAAAAAATAAAACAGGATGATACTAAGCTCTATTAACTGGAATGTTGATCCCGATATAGTTAGTTTTTGGGGACTCACAATAAGATATTACGGAGTACTTTTTGCTTCTTCTTTCTTTTTTGGCTATCTCATTATGCAAAAGATATTTAAAAAAGAAGGTTTAACGGTCGAATTATTAGATAAGTTAACTGTTTATATGGCTGTTGGCACAGTACTTGGAGCTCGTTTAGGGCATTGTTTATTTTATCAGCCCGATTATTATTTAAGCAATCCTCTCGAAATTATTAAAATTTGGCATGGAGGTTTAGCAAGTCATGGTGCTGCAATTGGTATTTTAATTGCGTTGTACTATTTTTCTAGAAAGAATAAAAAACCTTATTTATGGATTCTTGATAGAATCGTTATTGTTGTCGCCTTAGCAGGTTTTTTTATACGCATGGGGAACTTAATGAACTCTGAAATTTATGGTATTGAAACAAGTTTACCTTGGGGGTTTATTTTTATTCGTGATGGACAGACAGTTCCAAAGCATCCTACACAAATTTACGAAGCCTTATCATATCTTTTAATATTTATTTTGCTCTACACTATTTATATTAAAAAAGGTGTCGAAGTAAAAAAGGGTTTGATTTTTAGCATATTCTTGATCCTTTTATTTACTGTTCGATTTTTTATAGAATTTATTAAAGAAGACCAGGTGGGATTTGAACAAGGAATGTCTTTAAATATGGGTCAATGGTTAAGTATACCATTTGTTCTTATTGGTTTATTTCTTTTTTACAGAAGCACGAAACAGAAAACCCTTACAAATTAATACTTTTAGGTCCTTTATTCCGATTATAAAATTTTGATCTTAGATTTTATTTCGAATTCTTTAAGATAAAAAAATGTCTTAAATTTAGAATTCGTATATAATTTTTTGCCATGATCAATCAAGTAATCAATTTCAGTATTAAGAATAAACTAATTGTTATACTCTTTACATTAACTATTGCTGCTTTTGGTTTATTTTCTGTTTTTAAGATTCCTGTTGGAGCAGTTCCTGATATAACAAATAATCAAATTCAGGTAATTACAGTTTCTACAAATTTATCCACACAAGATGTTGAGCAATTTATTACTTACCCTGTGGAGCTTGAAATGGCAAATTTACCTGGAGTTGTTGAAATCAGGTCAATTTCAAAGTTTGGATTATCTGTTGTAACTATTGTATTTGAAGAAAGCCTAGGAACATACTTGCCTCGACAATTAACAGAAGAAAAAATAAAAGCTGCAACAGCAAATATCCCAGAAGAATTCGGAACTCCCGAAATGGGACCAATCTCTACAGGACTAGGTGAAATATACCAATACATTTTAGATGTAAAACCTGGTTATGAAGATAAATACTCATCAATAGAGTTAAGAACCATTCAGGATTGGATCGTAAAGCGACAACTTTCTGGCATTCCAGGAGTAGTTGAAGTTAATACGTGGGGAGGATTTTTAAAACAATATGAAATTGCAATCAACCCATCCCAACTAAAAGCTTCTAATATTTCGCTAATAGAAGTTTTTAATGCAATAAGCATAAATAATAACATTGCTGGTGGGGCCTACATTGAAAAACAAGATAAAAGTTATTTTATCCGTGGTGACGGTAGTATAAAATCCATTCAAGATCTTGAATCTGTTGCTATTAAAAATGTAAATGGTATTCCTGTTTTAATTCGTGATGTAGCAGATGTTCGGTTTGGCTATGCTAACCGTTATGGTGCAATTACTGCTAATGGAGAAGGTGAAAAAGTTCTTGGACAAATCATGATGTTAAAAAATGCCAACTCAAAAGAAGTTATTAATGCAGTTAAAGAACGAGTTACCGAAGTACAAAAAAGTCTACCGGAAGGTGTTTTCATTAATCCAATAGTGGAACGTAGTGAGTTAATTGATAAAACTACTAAAACGGTATATGAAAACTTAATCTTAGGATGCCTCATCATCGTTTTTGTTGTTATTCTTTTCTTGGGCAATATCCGATCTGCTCTAGTAATTGCTTCGATTATTCCATTATCACTCCTATTTACTATTTCCTTAATGTATATTTTAGGGATTGATGCCAATCTGATGAGCCTGGGAGCTCTTGACTTTGGTATTATTATAGACGGGGCAGTTATTATTGTTGAGTTTATCGCCATTCGAATAACAGCAAATCAATCTGATTTTGAGAAATCAATTGGTAAACAAAAGCAGATTTTGCTTGATAAGCACACATATCAAGGAGCTTCGAAAATGATCAGTTCTGCAATTTTTGGACAAGTCATCATACTTATTGTTTTAATACCAATCCTTACATTGAGCGATGTTGAAGGAAAAATGTTTCGTCCCATGGCATTAACCTTCAGTTTTGCCATGCTAGGTGCAATGATTCTTGGTTTTACATGGCTTCCAGTTGCTTCTTCCCTTTTCTTAAGACCAGAAAAGAATAATAAAAAAAGTATTACAAAATGGATTATGAATCTGATTTACAAATCCTACAGTCCAGTAATTAAATGGGCTTACGATCATAAATCATTTATTATAGGTTCAACTTTAGTAGTTGTAACATTTACTGTTGTTATATTCTCACGCATGGGTGGAGAATTTGTTCCAACTCTTGACGAAGGTGATTTTGTTATTCAACCAGTTTTACAAACAGGAACATCCTTAAGCAAAACAGTTGATTTAACTACCAAAATGGAGCAAATTCTAATCGACAATTTTACAGAAGTTGACCAGATTGTATGTCGCATTGGCGCTGCGGAAGTTCCTACAGATCCTATGTCAATGGAAGAAATTGATATGATCATTAAGCTGAAACCAAGAAGCGAATGGCAAGTTACAAAAAGCAAGGAAGAATTAGCCGACAAATTTAAAGAAGCACTATCTGTTATTCCAGGAATTGATTATGAATTTACTCAACCTATCGAAATGCGCTTTAATGAATTAATTACTGGAGTAAGGGCTGATATTGCTATAAAATTATTTGGTGAGGATTTAGACTATTTAGATACTAAAGCTTCAGAAATTAAAAAACTGATTGAAGATGTGCCAGGTGCTGCCGACATCATTTTAGAAAAAACGGTTGGTTTACCGCAAATCGGAGTAAAATACAATAGAAACAAAATTGCTTATTACGGTTTAAATATTAAAGAACTTAACCAGCAACTTTCAATGGCTTTTGGGGGACAAATTGCAGGAAGCATTTTTGAAGGAGAAAAGCGATTCGACTTAGCAGTTCGATTTGATGAATCGTTTAGAAACGATATCAATAATATTCGCCAATTATTTATTGGTTTACCCAACGGAAATCAAATTCCACTTGAAGAATTAGCAGACATTAATTATACAACGGGACCAGCAAAAATCTCACGCGAAAATACTCATAGAAGGGTTGTAGTAAGTGTTAATGTCAGAAACAGAGACCTGGAATCTGTAATTGAAGATATTCAGGCGAAAATAGATGCAAATATAGAGCTGAAACCAGGATATTACATTATATATGGTGGACAATTCGAGAATCTTGAAACCGCTACTAAAAGATTGAAACTTGCTGTTCCAATTGCCTTACTTCTAATATTTATTTTCTTGCATTTTGCATTTAAATCGATAAAAGATGCTGCTCTTATCTTTACATCTGTTCCTTTATCAGCTGTTGGTGGAGTATTGTTTTTGTGGATTCGGGGAATGCCGTTCAGTGTTTCCGCAGGAATTGGTTTTATCGCATTATTCGGTGTAGCAGTGTTAAACGGAATTATATTAATCGAGCATTTGAAAGATTTAATGAACGATGGTATTTCTGATATGCGACAATTGATTTTAAAAGCAACAAAAGAAAGACTTCGTCCTGTATTACTTACAGCAGCGTCAACAATGGTTGGGTTTTTGCCAATGGCTTTTTCAACATCAGCAGGAGCAGAAGTTCAAAGACCCCTAGCAACTGTAGTAATCGGCGGTTTAGTTACTTCAACTATGCTAACTATGATTATGTTACCTATATTATTCCATATTTTGAATTCAAAACATCCATTCAAGAAAGTGAAAGCACCTAAAAAGATAATTTCAATTTTGCTTATTTTCTTTTTAATAGGATCAATTAAAGCTGAAGCGCAAGATCAAGAAAAAGAAATACAGAAGCTGTCGATGGAACAAGCTGTCAGTTATGCTCACAAGAATAATCCAGTTTTACAAAATGCTGAACTCAATATACAGGCAGCTCAAAAGCAAAAACAGGGTATATTAAATTTTGAACCAACTGAGTTTTCATATCAAAAAGGACAAATTAATTCTGATTTTATTGATTATTCTTTTGAAATAAATCAAAACTTCGGATCACTTCTTACACATTACCAAACAGGGAAATTAGTAAATCAAAATATTTCTCTAAGTGAAAAAGAATTTACCATTGTTAAAAAAGAAATAGTTGCCCAAACAAAGATTGCATATTACAAATGGATTTATCTAATAAATAAATTCAAAATTATCCAGGAGCAGGTTAGGCTATATAAAGAATTTGTTCGTGTTGCAGAGTTAAAATATGAACTTGGAGAATCAAATCTTTTAGAACAAACATTGGCTGAAACTGAATATGCTTCATCCAAAAACGAATTATTAAAAGCAACCGAACAGTTAATAATTACCGAAAACAATCTTAAACAAATAATGAATACCGATGGTGATTTTATCCCTAAGTCGGATTCATTGTCCATATACCAGTTGCCAGCAGGATCTGATCCTAACGAAAGGTTTAGTAGTTCTGTATTAGCAGACTACTATAAGAACCTTTATAATTTAGAAAATGTAAAATATAATATTGAGAGATCTAGATACTTCCCGGAAATATCTGCAGGATATTTTAACCAACAAATTGACAATATTGGAGGATTTACTGGATGGAGTGTTGGTTTGAGCATGCCTATTTGGTTTTTACCTCAAAACACAAATGTGCAAAGTGCTAAAATTGAAAAAGAAAAAGCTCTGAATAATTATGAATATCAGAAATTTAATCTTGAAAAAGAAATAGAAAACCTTGTTATTCATTTAGATCAGATACAAAACGACCTAATTTATTATCATGAAAATGCATTAAAAAAAGCAGCCCTGTTAAAACATACAGCTAAAATTCAATTTGAAAAAGAAGAAATTGAATATCTTGAATTTCTTCAGAGCATTAAAGTTGCTCAGGAAATTGATCAGGGTTATTTGGATGCATTATATAACTATAACGAAACAGCTATTAAACTTGAATTTTACATAAAATAAAATATTGCTATGAAAAAGTTATTCTCCTTAATTTTACTAGCTTTTATTATATCTTGTTCTTCGAATAAACCTGAAGATTCTGAAATTATTATGGAAAATGCTTCAACAAAAGGAAGCATTGTATTTACACACAAGCAAATCGAAATAGCAGGAATTAAAACAGGTCATATTGAAAAGCAGAAAATTTCAGAAACTATTGAATGTACAGGAACAATTGCAGTTCCTCCTGGAAATATAGCGTCGGTTTCACCTATTATTAAAGGCTTTGTTAAAACATTAAATTATTTTCCCGGCGATTTTGTTGAAAAAGGAGCTGTTCTGGCGTTACTTCAACATCCGCATTTTATAGAATTGCAACAACAATATCTCGAAGCGAAAAGTCAAACGGAATATTTTCAAGAGGAATATAAACGTCAAGGAGAATTAACGGTTGAAAATGCAGCATCAATTAAAAAAATGCAAAAAGCTAAAGCTGATTTCCTTACTTCTGAAGCTAATTATAAATCACTTAAAGCTCAGTTAGAATTACTTGGAGTTAATCCTACTAAAATAGAAAGTGATGATTTTGAAAAAGAGTTTAAAATAATTACTCCTATTAGCGGTACGATTTCTCAACTCAATACAAATAAAGGAAAACTAGTAAATCCTGAAAATCCGGTTTATGAAATTATTAACGACGAATATCTATTCCTTAATATAAATGTATTTGAAAAAGACATCCCTAAAGTAACCGTTGGACAAAAAGTTACTTTTCACTTTTTAAATGACCCTAAAGAATACACAGCAAAAGTAAAACGTATTGGGATTGAGATTGATAAAACTAATCGTACCACAATGGTTTATTGTATAATTGAAAAGAAAAACAATAAACTTAAACCGGGGAAGTTTGTTAATGCATTAGTACACATAGATGAAAAAGAAGTGTTTACATTGCCTTCTGATGCAATTGTTAATTATAATGGCGAATCGCATCTATTTCTAAAAGCCGATACAATATTCAACTTAGTAAAAATCCAAAAAGGTATAGAACATAATAATTCTTCTGAAATTTTAGAACCTGAAGCACATTTATTAAAAGCCAAAATTGTAACAAAAGGTACATACTATTTACTATCGAAATTAGAAGCCGAAGAATAATATAATTTTCGGAGATTTTGTTCGTTTATTAACAGCAAAGTATTGAAGATATTGAAAATATAACATACATTTGCAAATCGAACAAAAATCGTAACCTTAATAAAAATGGAAGAGCAAAACAACAATCAAAATTTAGAAAACCAACAACAAGAAAATAATCAGGTTCCTGTGCCTCCTAAAAAGAATAAGAGTGGTTTAATCTTTATTCTTATTTTAGTAATTGCATTGTTAGCAGTTGTTACCTTTTTGTATATTGACCAGAGACAAACAACCGACGAAATTGAAACTGCCTTAACCGCTGAAAAAGATTCTTTACAATCTCATTTAATGGATTTAAGAAGTGAATATGATGAATTAATGACTGATAATGATTCATTAAATGCTCAGTTAAATGAAGAAAAAGAAAAGATCGATGATCTTTTAGCTGAAATTAAAACAGTTAAGGCAACAAATTATGTTAAGATTAAACAACTACAAAACGAACTTGGAACATTGCGCGAAGTTGCCAAAAGCTATGTTCGCCAAATTGATTCATTAAATACAATGAACCAGGCTTTAGTTGCCGAAAACATTCTGGTTAAAAATGAAATTAAGGAAGTTACTAAAACTAAGGTTGAGCTTGAAGAGAAAAATAAGAATCTTTCTGGTAAAGTTGAATTAGCTAGCACTTTACGAACAGAAAATATTGAAGCTATTCCAATTAATAAAAGAGGAAAAGCAAACAATAAAATAAGCAAAATCGAAAAAATTAAGGTTAGTTTCAGAATTAAAGAAAACGTACTAGCAGATCAAGGTGAAAGAGATGTATTTATTCGTATTGCAGGCCCAGATGATTATATTTTAGCTAAATCTGAAGATGATCTCTTCGAATATGAAGGTCAAGAAATTGTTTTCTCAGCAAAGCGACCTGTTGATTATATTGGTAAAAATTTAGATGTTACTGTATATTGGGATAACAATGGCGCATTAATACCTGGTGTATACGAAGTATACATTTTTGCTGATGGTAGTGAAATTGGCAATGCCCAATTCCAAATAGAGGAAAGCGGACTATTTTAATTTCTTAAATAAAATCAAGGAAAAGGAGCATAATATGCTCCTTTTTTTATTTTCTCTATAACGGTTCTCCTATTTCAGATCAATGTATATTATATGAAAAAAGAAAACATTAGTCTACTAAAATTTACTATAAGATAATTCTAAATTAATATATTTACCTGTAAATTACATATCATGAGAACAGCCTTATTATTTATTTTATCAATAGTATTTTTTAATACTCTTAATATTTCCACACTAAAAGCTCAAACCAACCAAATTAATGATGATATTTCCTCAGCCACTTCATTGGTAAACCAAGATAGCATAGAAAGCTATATTCAACATTTAGAGAATTATGGAACCCGTTTTATGATTGCTCCTAATCGTTTAGAAATTGCAAAATGGTTGCAGAATAAATTTAAATCCTTTGGTGTTGATAGCGTAAGAATAGATACATTTGAAACACACACCACTTATTCTGGATTAGGATTAGATACTACCACATCACAATACAATGTTGTTGCTATTATTCCTGGATCTTCAGGCAAAAAAATTATTATATGTGCACATTACGACAGTTTTTCTTCAGGAGATCCTTTTGTTTTTGCGCCTGGAGCAGATGATGATGCTTCAGGAGTTGCAGCTTGTTTAGAATCTGCTCGTGTTTTTTCTGAAATAGTCTATACTCCTACTCATACTATTGAAATTATTGCTTTTGCTGCTGAAGAATTAATGAATTTTGGTTTGGGAGGTTATGATATTCATGCTGCTAATGCTCAGGCTAACAATGACACAATTGATTTGGTTATTCATAATGATATGATAGGTTTTAATGATGGCTCTTTGTCAGTCTTTTTTTCTACCTATCCTGGTTGCGAATCTGAAACAGCTATGTTAGCTGCTATTTGTGATGATTATACAATCTTACATAAAAAGTTTTGGCCTCCAAACATGGGTCCATTTGCGGATCGTGCATTTTATTATAGGGGATATAAATGTGTTTATATAGAAGAAAATTTTGATTTAAATCCTAATTATCATCAGCCAACTGACTTATTGGCCAATATGAATGCTTTTTATTGTTCAGAAGTTATCAAAATTAGTATTGGTGGGGCAATGCAATATGATATGCCAGCTGATACAACAACTTCGATAAATGAAATTGCATTAATAGAAAACAATCTTTTTATTTTTCCAAACCCAGTTTCAAATATTGCAACAGTAAATTACACTGTAGAAAGAAATAGTTATATAGAATTAGCTCTTTATGATATAACCGGAAAGAAAATGGAAATATTAGAAAAAGGGATTAAACCGAAGGGACAATACCGTACTCAATTAGTAAATAAAAACTATCAGGGTATTTATTTAATAAGTTTAAGCCTTGATAACAAAAATATTATTACTCAGAAAGTGATTATTAATAAGCACTAAAAGTTTGCGTTGTATTGCGAAAAAAAGATCAAATTATATCTCTTTTTAAACCAAAGGAACAGTAAATTCAAATTTGCTACCAACATTTTCAATGCTTTCAACAAATATCTCACCTTTATTCTTTTGGATAAATTCATTACAAAGTATTAATCCTATACCCGTCCCCTTCTCACCTGCAGTACCATAGGATGAAATAGGTTTATCAATTTCAAATAAATTGCGAAGATTTTTTTCTGATATTCCAACACCTGTATCTTCAATTATTACCCGACAGAAATTTACTTCCTTATTATAAGAAATAGTTACCTTTCCCTTTTTAGTAAATTTAATTGCATTTGATACAAGGTTTCTAATAATTGTTTTTAGCATATTTAGATCGGCAAAAACTTCAACTTCATCTCCTTCAATAAATTCAAGAGTTAAAGATTTTTCTTTTGCCTGTCCTTTTAATAAGCTGATTTTTTCCTTGATTAGTTTTTTAATTTCAACCTCTTGAGGTTTATATTCTATTCCCTTTGTTTGCGACAAAGACCATTCAAGCAGGTTGATTAAAAGTTCGTGCGTTTCACTCGATCTTTGGTAAATTAAATCAACATATTCATTTATTTCCTCTTTGCTTACTTCATTAAGATTTGATTTTAGCAAATCGCTAATCCCAATTAGAGTATTAAAAGGGCTGAGTAAGTCATGAGCAATAATTGAGAAAAAACGATTTTTTGTATTAATGGCTTTCTCGAGATCTAAAGCCTGATTTTGTATTTCTTCTTTTTGTTTACGTATTTCATCATTTTGTTTTCCTAGTAATTCTATTGCTCTTTTTTGTTTGCGCCTACTATTCAATAATACAAACACTAAAAACGTGATTAAAAAAAGTATCACTATAATTGAGAAAACAATGATTCGTTGGCGTTGAATAAGTGCTTCGTTGAGACTGTTTTTGTTTTTTAATAACTCATTTTCTTGATCTTTCCTATTTGTCTCATATCGTGTTTGCATCTCAATTATTTGATTGCTTTTTTCTTGATCAAGAACACTATCCTTATAAGCATTATATTTTTTATAATTCGACAGGGCCTTGTCTCCTCTGTTTATTATTTCAAACGTTAACGCTAACTGTTCATACGCAGACATGAGCAATCTTTTCGAATTTACTTGCTGTGCGTATTTTAATCCCTTTTCCAGATGAATAATCGATTGGGAATAATCACCTAAATCTCTATAAGCTTCTCCAATATATATATGACTTCTTGCGATATATCTTTTGTCACCAAGCTTTTCATTCACATTTAATGTTTTTTTATAATACTCCAGAGATAAAGCATGTTCGCCTATTGTGTGGTAAACCTTTCCTAGATCACTATAGCAAATTGCTATTCCTTTTTCATTATTATCTGTAATGTTCGCATCCAACGATTTTTTATAAAATTCAATCGCTTTCGTATAATTCTTTTTAAGCTCATAGATCCAGGCTATTGAATTATAATTGATCGCGATACCGAGATAATTGTGCCTTTTTTGCTCTAATTCCAGGGCTTTATAATAATATGGTAAAGCTTCATCGTAATTTCCCTGATAAGTATATATAATTCCAATGCTATTTGAAGCAATAGCAAGATTCCTTAAATCGCCGAGTTCTTCGGCAAACTTTAATGCTTCTAAATGATATCCAAGTGCTTTGCTATCTTCAGCCAATCGCCTGTAGGTAACACCCAAATTATTAGAAACAATCATAATGATTTCTTTTTCATTAATCTCTTTTGCTAAATTATATGCTCTCATTAATGTTTCCAATGAGCTTTCAAACTTTCCTTCTTGTCGGTATAACTTACCTTTAGATCCTATTGTTTTGGCAATGAAATATTTGTTTCCTGATTTTTTTGCAATTGAAATAGCAGAGTCGATAATAAAATGAGCAGAATCGAAATTCTCTTCATTCGCGTAAAGTGAAGAAAGATAATCGAAACTTTCGAGAATTTCTTTTTCGTTATTATATTGCTTTACAGCTTTTAAAACACTGTCAATTTTATTTGTCTCATCATTTTGGAACAAATCTGTCCCATTAGAAATGTGACACAATAAAATCAAGTTTAAGAAAAATAATATTTTAACTGTTCTTAACAAACTAAACAATTTTGGTCTGAATTGTAAATATACATTAAATCCTTTTTTTATTTTCCAATAATTTAAGAGTTTACTCCTCACTTATTAAAATATCATTCTTTGAGTTGATATAATTACTATTCAAATCTATAACTGCAGAATTAAACTGAAAAAGGAACTCAATGAGCTCCTTTTTTTATTTCTTTATTGGTCGATTATGTAACCCGCATTCTTTTTTTTCGGGTTGTTCCCACCACCAACGCCCGGCACGAACATCTTCTCCTGATTCAATAGCTCTAGTGCATGGTTGACAACCAATGCTAGGAAATCCCTTGTCATGAAGCTCATTATATGGTACATTATTCTTTTTTATATAATCCCAGACCTGATCCTCAGTCCAATCAATTAAAGGATTAATTTTAAATAAACCATGCTGATCGTCCCATTCAACAAGTTTATTATTAAAACGTGTTATGGATTGATCTCTTCGTAAACCACAAATCCAGGCTTCCAATCCTTTAAATGCTCTTTTTAAAGGTTCCTTTTTTCTTAAATAGCAGCACCTTTCACGATTCTCAACGCTTTTATAAAAATGATTGATTCCTTTTTGTTCAACCATTTCTTCCACTTTGAGATGGTCGGGAAAGAAAACTTTTATTTTTTTTCCGTAATGATCGCTTGTTTTTGCAATAAGGTTATATGTTTCAGGAAATAACCTGCCAGTATCAAGGGTAAAAATATTGACCTTTTTATTGATCTTACAAATCATATCTGTCAATACTTGATCTTCGGCACCCAAGCTTGAAGCAAATCCAACCTTTTGATCACATTTATCAATAAAATATTTTAATATCTCTTCTGAAGATTTATCTTTTAATCTTGTTGTTAATTCTTGTGCTTGTTCAATTTTATCCATCTTTCGTCTTTTTCTACACCCTTAATTTCAGGAGTTCCCAAAAATATAAAAATATTCTTCTGTTTCTAATAAATAAAGGTATAACAGTTTGCAGTCATATATTGTTTATAAGCAATTCTATGATATTGGTTACTTGATAATGCGTTTTATATTTTATAAGTTTACTAGTTGGTTTCCATTTAAAAAAGCAAATTATGATACCAGAAAATTTCATAAAGTATATTGAAACCAGTTTAAAAGAGAACTGGGACCTTCCCGCTCTAACCGACTATCAAGGAGAAAGTTTTAAATTCAGCGATGTTGCAAGAAAAATTGCAAAAATGCATATTATGTTCGAAGAATGCAAGGTTAATAAAGGAGATAAAATTGCCCTTATTGGAAAAAACTCTGCAAACTGGGCTGTGACATATCTTGCAATAATATCATATGGAGCTACAGTTGTTCCTATCCTTCCCGATTTTCTTCCAAATGATGTTCATCATATTGTTAATCACTCCGATTCGGTTGTTTTATTTACAGGCGACCAAATTTGGGAAAATTTAGATGAAAAAAGCATGCCTAACTTAAGAGCCATATTTTCATTAACCAACTTTACAATACTTATTGAAGGAAATAAAGAAAAAATAACATCAGTATATAATAAACTTCATGATTATTATGAAGATTTATATCCGGGAGGAATAACAGCAGAAAAAATTAATTTCGACGAAGTTTCAAATGAAGAAGTAGGAGTTTTAAACTACACCTCAGGAACAACAGGTTTTTCAAAGGGAGTTGTTTTGCCATTAAATAGTCTTGCTGCCAACATTCGATTTGCTCGTAGAAATTTACCACTTGATCCGGGTGATAATGTCGTTTCTTTTCTCCCCTTAGCACATACTTTTGGTTGCGCCTTTGAATTTCTATGGCCATTCACTATTGGTTGTCACATTCACTTTTTAACCCGCACTCCATCGCCCAAAATAATTATTCAAGCCTTCCAAGATGTAAAACCAACAATTGTAATTAGTGTTCCTTTGATTCTAGAAAAAATATATAAAAAACAAATACTTCCATTGCTTGATAAAGCTTCCATAAAATTTCTTTTAAGTGTTCCCTTAATCGATAAAGCAATTTATTCTAAAGTAAAAAAGAAACTTACAGATGTATTTGGAGGAAATTTTAAAGAAGTAATTATTGGAGGGGCTGCTTTAAATAAAGATGTAGAATTGTTTCTTAAGAAAATAGATTTCAACTTTACTGTTGGATATGGAATGACAGAGTGTGGTCCATTAATTAGCTATGCCAATTGGGATAAAGCAAAAATAGGTGCAGCTGGCAAGCTGGTTGATACTTTAGAAATTAAAATTGATTCGACAGATCCATACAATGAAATAGGAGAAATAATGGTTCGTGGAGAAAATGTAATGTATGGATATTATAAGAATGTCGAAGTAACAGAACAAACTATTGATTCTGATGGATGGTTACATACTGGAGATTTGGGTATTATAGATGAAGAAAACTATGTCTATATAAAAGGACGAAATAAAAGTTTGATTTTGGGTCCATCTGGAGAAAATATTTATCCAGAAGAAATTGAAGCAAAATTAAACAACATGCCATACATTCAAGAGTCGGTTATAATAGAAAGAAACAACAATTTAATCGCATTGGTTTATCCTGATTTGGAAGCTGTAAATCAAGAAAAAATTGACGAAGCTCGCTTAAACAAGATAATGGAAGAAAATAAAAAAGAAGCTAACTTACACCTTGCTAAATACATGCAGATTTCTAAAATTACAATCTACCCCGAGGAATTTGAAAAAACACCTAAACGCAGTATTAAGCGATTTCTGTATGCTACTGAAGAATTATAAAAAAAGTACCAAATTCAAGTTCTCTTGTAATTTAAAATTTCTTAATTATGAGAAAACATCACGTTTGATTTTTTTTCTAAAAAACACAAGGTGTCAGAAATTCTTTCCATTCTTAGAATTTCTTTATCAGGAATACTAATCATAAATTCGTTCTTAATTCTTTTTGCCAAACCCATAAGATCAAGCATATCAAGATTCATATCAAAATAGTAATCAGATTCCTTTGATATTTTACTTCGATCAATTCCATAATCGATCAAAACTTTTCTTAATCTTTTTTCTATATTTTCCATAATTCAAAGTATTAATCCTATGGTAC
>JBHOSR010000012.1:0-40601 GCA_042584405.1 Bacteroidota bacterium | reverse complement strand
CAGCTATAGCTCTTATATAACCAACACCACCACCAGTGAAGTTGAGTTAAAAGAAAAGAAAGACCGTGTTGACGATGCATTAAGTGCAACACGTGCTGCAGTTGAAGAAGGAATTATCCCTGGTGGTGGTGTTGGTTATATAAGAGCTATAGCTGACCTTGAAGGAATGAAAGGTGAAAATGAAGATGAAACTACAGGTATTGCTATCATTAAGAGAGCTATTGAAGAACCTTTACGTCAGATTGTTGAAAATGCAGGTATCGAAGGATCAGTTATTGTTCAGAAAGTAAAAGAAGGCAAAGCTGATTATGGATACAATGCTCGTACCAATCAATATGAAAACTTATACGAATCAGGTGTTATTGATCCTACAAAAGTTGCTCGTATTGCTATTGAAAATGCAGCTTCTGTTGCAGGAATGTTTTTAACTACTGAGTGTGTGGTTATTGAAGAAGAAGAAGAAATGCCTCCAATGCCAGCTGGTGGAATGGGTGGCGGAATGCCAGGTATGATGTAATAAATCAATCATCACTATATATTATTCAGCCCTTTGTTGCTTTGTGCGCAAGGGGCTTTTTCTAAACTGATAGTGTCATTCCGGCCGCTGAGCCGGAATCTCTTTTTGTATAAAGTAGTTAAGAGTAAATATTCTCTTTTATTCCAATTAGTTAAAACAAAAGTTCTAAGTGCCTTTAAATTAAAAATTAATTTCTATTTTTGAGACCAAATAAAACAATATATCCTTGTTTGGTATGTTTTTAGTCTATGATTTGTTATTCCGACCAAGAAGTCGGAATCTAAATTTCCCAAATTTGAAATAAAATGAAAAAACAGAAATCTCTTTTTATAATAGTAATCGGATTATTAATAAGCTTTCAAGTTTCAGCCGGTTGGGTTATTACACAGCAAAGTTATGATTCAGACGAAGGAGTTGAAACAGCTTTGATTGAAACCATTTATCTGCAGGATAATATTATGAAAATTGTACAGCCCGAAATGGTGACCATGTTCAATTTAAATACCGAAACAATAACATTAATGAGTCCAATAAAGAAAGTGTACTGGACAGGGAAAATTGCTGATTACAAAAAAGAAATTATTGTGGCCATGCAGACTGCTATGGAAGAGCAATTAGAGAATGCACGTGAAGAACAAAAAGAGATGATTCGTAAAATGTACCTGGGAATGATAGAGGGTATTGAGAATCCTTCGAAATTTGCGGGTGAAGAACCAGAAGAATATGATTTGCAGATTGAAAAAACTGGTGATAAAGAGCGTGTTGCTGGACGTATGGCTTATAAATATTCAATATCTGTAAACGGTTCAGTAAAAGAAGAAGCTTGGTTGTCGGAATCTGATAAACCACACGAAGAATTTGATATTAGTAAGTTTTACGATATTTTTGGAGAATTTACCAGCCAGGCAGGCACAAGTTCATTTTACCAGAATCACGAAAAATATATTGAGTTTGCTAAAAAGGGATTTCCATTAAAATCAATTAATTATTATGGAGGTTACGAATCAATAAGTGAGGTAACTAACTTGGAAAAAGAAAATATTGAGGCTTCGGAATTTACTCCACCCGCCGATTATGAAAAGGTAAGTTTAGTTGAAATTGGTTTAGAAGAGCAGGAGTAGATTATTTAATCCACTAGTATAAACATCTTGTCAAGTTATTTTATTCTATAGAGAACAGACGTGGAAGCATGTATAAGCAAAAGGATTAATAAAAATTACATCATTTATATTATTTAAAATAAGCCTGAATACATATTTTATTAAATTATGTATAATAATGATATTAAAATCCTGTTAAATAACATTTTGGTGATTCAAATTTAGAATATTATCTTGCGCTACTTTTATTCAAGCCCAAACTGGCGCAAGGCTCTTTGCTTTGTGCCATTGTTTTAAGCTATTTTTTAAAACATTAATAATTAAATAAAAAAAGAAAGTGATGAAATTTATTAAGAAAGCGGTACTATTTATTTTGCCGGTGTTTTTGTTTAGTTGCGCAGCATCGTATAAACCAATTTATCCTCCAAAGTTAAATTATTCAGCTCACCGTTTAGATGATGGTATTTCTTTTTCGTATAAATACGATGTGTTGTCGGAAAAAGGAAATAGAAAATATTCGCGTAAAGAAGAAATTAAACGAATAAAATTAGTAGCAGTTAAAATAACAAACAATACGGATAGTATACTAAAAATTGGACAGGATATTCAGTTTTATTCAGGTTCTAACCAGCTTATCCCTATGGATCCGAATACAGTTAAGCATGAGGTTAAACAGTATACCTTTTCGTACATGTTGTATTTGTTATTAACTCCATTAAAATTGTACGTATCGGATGGTTACAACGTAGAAACTTACTCCATTGGATACGGATTAGGCCCGGGTATAAGTTTGATAAATATGGCCATAGCTGGAAATGCAAACAGCGAATTTTCAAAAGAGCTAACCGAATACAGCATTGTTGGTGTAGATTTAGAAAAAGGCGAAACTATTTATGGAATGATTGGATTTAAAGATATGGGATACGATCCAATAAAAATTAAAGTAAACGAAAATATTTATTCTGCAAATGCAGATTTTTAGTCCCAACTAAAACAAATGTAAAACAAAAAATTGGTCCAGGCATTTTGCTTGGACCTTTTTATTTTAGCAAAATATTTTAATTTTATAGTACAATTAAAATTTGTTGATAATGAGAAAATTTTTACTACTATTTATCCCTTCGTCAATTATTATTTTTATAATATGGATGATACCGTTTTCTAGGGAAGTTAGCGAAGGTATAACTGAAGAAGCAGTTCCTATAATGGCTGCACCTCCGCAACAGTCATGGCAAGAAATTATTACCTGGATAATAGGTACCTTAAACGGATTGTTTGGAATGATACTACTCGTAAAAAAAGTATTTACCAAGTCAAAATAAACTTAATTTTATAAATTCTTGCATGGTATGGTTTATTTTGAAGGCTATGCTTAAACATTTTTTTGTCATTCCCGCGCAGGCGGGAATCTGTTTTTATGTATTTATAAATTTGTGCTTTTTTTAGATTCCGGCTCTTCTGCTCCAGATCGCGCGCGTTTATAACGCGTGCAATAGCAAAATATACTAAATGAAACCTGGCTACAAAGCTAGGTTTTGTTTTTGCAGGTCTATTCAGCTAGCCCCAACTGGCGCAAGCTTGTAGCTTGTGCCTTTTTTGTCATTCCGGGCAATTGATTTTTCAATTGTCCCGGAATCTATTAAGAAGGATTAAGATTCCAGCTCTTTGGTCGGAACTATCTCACGAACACCTGTCTGCCGACAGGCAGGAAGTGAGTAATGACATTTCGAAGTGCTTTTGGTAATGATAAAACGAAATTTGCATTATTCAAAAATTTGTCCATATATTTGTGGAATCATTTCAAACATCCTTTCCAAAGGGCGTTTGATTTATAAAGAAGGGGGGAGAGATTAGGCTCTATGAACCTCTGGCAACCAGCTCAAATAGAGTGATGGTGCCAATACCTAACCCGATCAAAGGGAAATTATAAACTAAACGCAAAAAATCATGAAAAAAGAATTTTTTTGTCAAAGTTGTTCCGTATTGGGTTTTGTTATAGCCAACCATTTTTGGTTTAACAATTTTACAATGCCATTAATGCCTATGTGCATGCGCTAGTCGGAAAGTAGATTAATGTCTTTCCGAGTTTAGTAGCAAATGAATTAATTGTCATTTCGGCCAAAGAGCCGGAATCTAATGATTTTTTTATGCATTAATAATTGTAAAAATGAAAACATATAAATACGAAACATTACAAATTCATGCAGGACAAGAACCAGATCCTGTAACACGATCAAGGGCAGTACCCATTTATCAAACTACATCGTACAATTTTCGCGATTCGAAACATGGTGCAAATCTTTTTGCATTAAAAGAAGTGGGTAATATTTATACTCGAATAATGAACCCCACTACCGACGTGTTGGAAAAACGTATTGCAGCACTGGAAGGCGGTAAAGCAGCTTTGGTAGTTGCATCAGGGCATGCAGCACAGTTTATTGCTTTAAACAATATTCTAAAACAGGGCGATAATTTTGTGTCGTCACCATATCTGTACGGTGGTTCTTACAATCAGTTTAAAATATCGTTTAAAAATTTAGGAATAGATGCTCGTTTTGCTAAAACCGATCGGGCAAGTGATTTCGAACCATTAATTGATGAAAATACTAAAGCAATTTATGTAGAGACAATTGGGAATCCGGGTTTTTCAATTCCCGATTTTGAGTCAATTTCGAATTTGGCAAAAAAATACGATATTCCATTAATAGTGGATAATACTTTTGGTGCTTGCGGATTTTTATGTAAACCTATTGAATATGGAGCAAACATTGTGGTTGAATCGGCTACTAAATGGATCGGTGGTCAAGGAACCAGTATGGGCGGTGTAATTATCGATGCTGGAAATTACAACTGGGCAAACGGAAAATATACCCAATTTTCTAAGCCATCGGAAGGATATCACGAATTAGTATATTCCGAAACTTTTGGTGAATTGGCTTTTATAACAAGAGCTCGTGTAGAAGGATTACGAGATTTTGGTCCTGCTATTAGCCCGTTTAATTCCTTTTTACTTTTGCAAGGTCTAGAAACGCTTTCATTCAGAGTGCAAAAACATGTCGATAATGCGTTGTTGTTGGCCGATTGGTTAAGTAAAAATCCAAAGGTTGAAAAGGTAAGTTATCCAGGATTATCAACTGATGCAAATCATAAAAATGCATTAAAATATCTGAAACATGGTTTTGGAGGTGTCTTGTCCTTTGAAATTGAAGGAGGAACCGAAAAAGTAAGCCAATTTGTTGACAGCTTAAAGCTGGTTAGTCATCTGGCAAATGTTGGCGATGCCAAAACACTAATTATTTTGCCTGCAGCAACCACGCATCAGCAATTAACAGATAAAGAACAATTAAAGGCGGGGGTAACTCCGGGATTATTAAGGGTTTCTGTCGGACTGGAACATACCGATGATATTATTGCCGATTTTGAACAGGCATTTGAAAAGATTGGTAGTAAAAAAATCAATAACCATAGTTATGACTTGCCACTAGCAACTTAATTATGATTGTCATTCCGGGCGAAACGAAGTGTAGACCCGGAATCTATTAAATAAAAATTAATAATGACAGAACATATTTTTCAAAATAGAGGAAAGTTCATTTTAGAAAATGGACAATTCCTGCAAGATATTCAAATAACATATCACACGGCTGGTACTTTAAATCAAGCACGAAATAATGTTATATGGATTTGTCACGCGCTTACTGCAAACTCTAATGTTAAAGAATGGTGGCCCAATATGCTTGGTGAAGGATTGGTTTTCGATAATTCAAAGTATTTCGTCGTTTGTGCCAACATTTTAGGTTCTTGTTATGGAACAACAGGGCCAACAGCAATCAATCCCGAAACAGGGAATCCCTATTATCATGATTTTCCATTATTAACCATCAGAGACATAGTAAGTGCGCATGAATTACTTTGCAAGCATTTAGACATCTCAAAAATCTTTATGATAACGGGTGGGTCAATTGGAGGTTTCCAGGCAATAGAATGGAGTATTGTAAATCCAGAATTAATTGAAAATTTAGTTTTTATTGCGAGTGGAGCTTTTGCTTCTCCCTGGAATATTGCTTTTAACGAATCGCAAAGTTTAGCTTTAAAAGCTGATCCTACATTTAAAAACAATTCCGAAAATGCAGGTTTAGCTGGCTTAAAAGCTGCGCGATCAATAGCTCTATTAAGTTATAGAAATGCAATAGCATATAATTTAACGCAATGCGATACCGAACAGGATAAATTGGAAAATTTTAAAGCTGTCTCGTATCAACAATATCAAGGCGAAAAACTGGTGAATCGATTCAATGCTTTTTCATATCATACCATAAGCAAGGCGTTTAATACACATAATGTTGGAAGAAAGCGAGGAGGTATTGTAAAGGCCTTGGATCAAATTAAAGCGAATTCATTGCTTATTGCAATATCATCCGATATTTTATTCTATCCCGATGAAATAAAAAATATTCACAAACAAATATCAGGATCTAAATATGTCGAAATTGAATCACTTTATGGCCACGATGGTTTTTTAATCGAAACACGACAATTAACACAAATTATTAACGATTTTTTAAACTGATAAAAATGAAACAAAAAATAAATATTGGACTTTTTGGTTACGGAGTAGTAGGAGAAAGTCTGCATCAAGTGCTTAGCAAAAGTAAAACCGTCGATGCCGAGGTTAACAAAATTTGCGTTAAGCAAAAAGATAAAAAGCGAACCTTAGCTGAAAATCATTTTACTTATGATAAGGAAGATATCATTAATAATACAGATATTAATTTAGTTGTTGAACTAATTGATGATGCTGACGAAGCTTATGATATTGTAAAAAGATGTTTACTGAATAATAAAAGCGTTGTTTCCGGAAATAAAAAGATGTTAGCGTATCATTTAGATGAGTTAATAAAACTTCAGGAAGAAACCAACACTTCACTATTATATGACGCTTCAGCTTGCGGAAGTATTCCTATAATCAGAAATATTGAAGAATACTACGATAATGATTTGCTGAAGTCAGTAACTGGAATTCTTAACGGATCATCAAACTATATTCTTTCTAAAATATTTAATGAGGGATTAGATTATATTACAGCATTAAAACAAGCACAGGATTTAGGCTTTGCTGAGAGTAATCCAAGCCTCGATATAGATGGTTTCGATTCTTTGTACAAACTAATTATAATAGCAACACATGCTTTGGGTACTTTTGTTTTGCCCGATCATGTCTTAAACTACGGAATTTCAAATTTACAGGATAGTGATATTCAGTTTGCACGGGAGAAAAAATTAAAAATAAAGTTAGTAGCACAACTCATAAAGTTAGATGACGATTCCTTTACTATGTTTGTAATACCTCGTTTGGTAAGGCCAGATAAATATATTTACAATGTTGAGGATGAGTATAATGGAGTAGTAATCGAAGGTGAGTTTTACGATAAGCAGTTTATGTTTGGCAAAGGAGCAGGTGGTTTTCCAACAGGTTCCGCCGTATTGTCCGATATCACTGCACGATCGCATAATTACAAATACGAATATAAAAAACAGAAGTATTTTAAGAAACTAAATTATAGAACTGATTATGAAATTGAAATATATTTACGATATAAAAATATAGAGGATTTTAATTATTTCGAATTCGATAATATTAAAGAGAAATACTCAGGGCCGGAACATAATTATGTTGTTGGTACAATTAAATTATCGAATTTGATGAAGCTAAAGTTAATTTTACCAAAGTTGGATATATTTTTAGCTTATAACAGAAATTAATTTGACTTTAATAGATGGTATTTTGTAAATTTATATAACATTCATTGTCATTCCGGGCGAGCTTAAGGCGAGACCCGGAATCTCTTAAAAACAAACGAATGAACCTACTTGAAAAAATAAAATCTGAATTAAAAGAACGAATTTTTGTTTTCGATGGAGCAATGGGAACAATGATTCAATCTTATAAGCTAGACGAAGCAGCATATCGTGGCGAACGATTTAAAGATGTTGAGAAACCATTAAAAGGGAATCATGATATATTATCCATAACACAACCAAAGGTAATATATGAGATACATGAGAATTATCTTGAAGCAGGTGCCGATTTAATAGAAACCAATACTTTTAATGCTAATGCTATTTCATTGGCTGATTATGGAATGCAGGACATAGCTTATGAATTAAACCTTGAATCTGCTAAATTAGCAAAGAAAGCCGCGGATAATTGGACTGAAAAAACGGGAAAACAAAAATACGTGGTTGGTTCTATAGGTCCAACAAACAGAACAGCATCCATTTCGCCTGATGTAAATCGCCCCGGATATCGAAATGTTACTTTTGATGAATTGAAAAATGCTTATTCAGATCAGGCAAAAGGTCTTTTAGATGGAGGTGCTGATATTTTAATTGTTGAAACTGTTTTCGATACATTGAATGCTAAGGCCGCACTTTTTGCGATAAACGAAATTGCAGAAAATCGAAGTGAAGTTATTCCTGTTATGGTTTCAGGAACGGTCGACAAAAGTGGCAGGTTACTTTCAGGTCAAGTAATTGATGCATTTTATCAGTCGGTTTCGCACATTGATTTGTTGAGCGTTGGTTTGAATTGTGCTTTTGGTGCAAAACGCTTACGCCCCTTCATCGAAGATTTATCAGCAAAATCAAAGTATAATGTAAGTGTTCATCCTAATGCCGGATTACCAGATCTGTTTGGTCAGTATAATCAAACAGCTAAAGAAATGGCCAATCTGGTTGAGGATTTCCTTCAGGATAGAAATGTAAATATTATTGGTGGTTGCTGTGGAACCACGTCCGAACATATTAAATTAATTGCAAAGCTTGCTGCCAAATATAAACCTCGAAAATTACCCGAAATTGAATGTAAAACACAATTATCTGGCTTAGAAGCAGTAGCTATCTGTCCTGGTCGCAATTTTGT
Source organism: Bacteroidota bacterium (assembly GCA_042584405.1). Classification (GTDB taxonomy): domain Bacteria; phylum Bacteroidota; class Bacteroidia; order Bacteroidales; family UBA12077; genus UBA12077. Next base: position 32,062 of record JBHOSR010000012.1, on the reverse strand, counting down.
TAATATAGGTGAACGCACTAATGTTTCAGGATCGAAAAAGTTTGCTCAACTAATCCATGATGAGAATTTTGAAGCAGCACTAAATGTTGCCAGGCATCAGGTTAAAAATGGAGCTCAAATAATCGATGTTTCGATGGATGATGCTATGATTGATGCCGAAAAAGTTTTACCTGAATTTTTAAGGTTAATAGCATCTGAACCCGATATTGCCAAAGTCCCGATTATGGTTGATTCTTCGAAATGGTCGGTTATCGAAGCTGGATTAAAATGCTTACAAGGAAAATCAATTGTAAATTCAATTAGTTTAAAAGAAGGAGAACAGGATTTTATTGAAAAGGCAAAGAAAGTACATGCTTATGGTGCCGCTGCCATTGTAATGCTTTTCGATGAAAAAGGACAAGCTGATAGTTTTGAAAGAAAAATTGAAATAGCCGAACGTTCGTATAAAATTTTAACAGAAAAAGCGAATTTTCCTCCTGAAGATATCATCTTCGATTCAAATGTTTTGGCTATTGGTACAGGTTTACAAGAACATAACAATTATGCTGTCGATTTTATTAATGCTGTTAAATGGATTAAAGAGAATCTGCCACAGGCAAAAACTAGTGGAGGAATGAGTAACTTATCTTTTGCATTTCGTGGAAACAATCGTGTTCGAGAGGCTATTCATTCTGTTTTTTTGTTTCATGCTATTAGTGCCGGACTTGATGTGGGAATTGTGAATCCAGCCTTACTGGAGATTTATGATAATATACCCAAAGATTTACTTCAGCTAACTGAAGATCTGGTTTTAAATCGAAGAATTGATGCAACGCAGAGATTAATAGCTTTTGCAGATAAAAGCTCTAGCAAAGGAATGGAAGAAGAAACTTTCGATGAATGGAGAAAAAAGCCTGTACAAGAAAGAATTAACTATGCATTAATAAAAGGAAATCTCGATTTTATTGAACAGGATATAGAAGAAATTCGCAAAAATTATATCGTAACACTAGAGGTAATTGAAGGACCTTTAATGGAAGGGATGGGGATCGTGGGCGAACTTTTCGGATCTGGTAAAATGTTTTTACCCCAGGTAGTTAAAAGTGCCCGGGTAATGAAAAAAGCTGTAGCCTATTTATTGCCATTTATCGAAGAGGAAAAGAAATTGAGTGGGGATCTGTCTTCAAAAGGGAAAATATTAATTGCTACCGTTAAAGGCGATGTGCACGATATTGGTAAAAATATTGTAAGTGTTGTGCTTTCGTGTAATAATTATGAAATTATTGATTTGGGTGTAATTATTCCAGCTGAGCAAATAATAGAAACTGCTATTAATGAAAAGGTTGATATTGTTGGTTTAAGTGGATTGATAACACCATCCTTGGATGAGATGATTTATGTTGCCAAAGAATTAGAAAAAAATAAATTAAATATTCCATTATTAATAGGTGGTGCTACCACTTCGAAAATACATACTGCATTAAGAATCGACCCCGAATATTCAGCTCCAGTTGTTTATGTAAAAGATGCATCACAAAGTGTTAATGTTGTTAATAAGTTGTTATCTGAGAGCTTAAAAGAAAGCTATTTGAAAGATTTGAAAGAGGAATATCAAGGATCTATTGAGAAATATGAAAAAACAAAATCGGGAGCAAAATATCTAGACTTTGAAGATGCACGAAAAAATAAACTTGAGTTTGATTGGACAAATTATGAAACAAAGCGTCCTGCATTTTTTGGCACAAAAGTTTTAGAGAAATTTCCCATTAAACAACTTATAAATTATATCGATTGGACTTTCTTTTTTCATCAGTGGGATATTCCTGGAAGGTATCCTAGTATTTTCGACGATCCTGTAAAAGGAAAAGAAGCTAAAAAACTTTTCGATGATGCTCAGGAAATGCTTAATCGTATTGTGCAAAAAAATATGTTGCAAGCGAATGGCGTTTTTGGGTTTTATCCTGCTAATGCCAAATCTGAAGATGTTATATTGTTTAATTCTAATGGAACTGATGAAATAGTTGAATTTAATTTTATCAGAAATCAGCGAATAAAAAATGAAAACGAACCAAATCTTTGTTTATCTGATTTTATAATTCCTGAATCTGAAAATCGTAAAGATTATATTGGATTGTTTGCAGTAACTGCCGGATTGGGAGCTGAAAAATGGGTAGAAGAATTTAAAGATGCTGGTAACGATTACGATGCTATCATGTTAAAGATTTTAGCCGATAGATTAGCAGAGGCTTTTGCTGAATTATTGCACGAAAAAGTCCGAAAAGAGTACTGGGGATATGCAACAGATGAAAAACTTACTCAGGGTGATATTTTGCATGAGCGATATAGAGGAATTCGCCCCGCAATTGGTTATCCATCATTACCTGATCACACATTAAAAAAAGTTTTATTTGAAATATTAGATGCCGAAAATCAAGCAGGAATAGGATTAACCGAGAGTTATATGATGACACCACAAGCTGCAGTTTGTGGATTTTATATTGCTCATACTGAATCACAATATTTTAATGTGCAGAAAATATCTCAGGAACAGGTTCAGGATTATGCTGTACGCTGCAGTATAAGTATTGAGGTAGCAGAAAAACGATTAGCACAGAATTTAAATTATAAGTAAACTGCAATGTGTCATTCCAGATGGATTTCGATGAAATCGAAAGGAATTCCGGAATCTCATTTAAATAGATTCCGGGACAATTAAAAATAAATTTTAATCGCCCGGAATGACAAGAAAGGGAATAAAATGAAAGTAATCGACAAAATAAGAAAGTCAAAAAAGGCTTTATTTACCTTTGAATTATTACCTCCTTTAAAAGGACATACTATACAGGAAATTTACGATGCTGTTGATCCACTCATTGAATTTGATCCTGCTTATATCAATATAACTTATCATCAGCAGGAGGTGCAATATAAATCACGACCTGATGGTTTAATGGAGAAGCGTGTTGTTCGTAAACGCCCTGGAACGGTTGCTATTGCAGCAGCGGTACAAAATAAGTATAAAATTACTGTAGTTCCTCATATGATTTGTGGGGGTTTTACTAAAGAGGAAACAGAAGATGCATTAATCGATTTTCACTTTTTAGGAATTAATAATTTATTGGTAGTGCGTGGTGATCCTGAAAAAGGGAAAAGAAAGTTCATCCCTGTAAAAGGTGGACATACATATTCAAGTGAGCTTATAGAGCAAATAATGAATCTGAATAAAGGAAAATATTTACATGAAGATTTAGAAGACGCTATGCCTACCGATTTTTCTATTGGTGTGGCTGGTTATCCTGAAAAACACATCGAAGCTCCAAACATGGATACTGATTTAGACTATTTAAAATTAAAAATTGATAAAGGTGCTGAATATATTGTAACACAAATGTTTTTTGATAATCAGAAATATTTTGATTTTGTTGAAAATTGTAAAAATAAAGGTATAAATGTTCCAATAATTCCTGGTATAAAACCTGTTTCAACCTTGAACGATAGTTCGTTGCTACCACAAACCTTTAATATAGATTTACCCAGCATTTTAATAAATGAAATTAAAAAATGTAAAACGCAAGATGAAGTTAGGCAAGTAGGAATAGAATGGACTACAGCACAATCCAAAGAACTTATTAAATTTGGAGTTCCCGGAATTCATTATTATACTCTGGATCAATCCGACAACATAAAAAAAATTACCAAGGCTGTATTTTAAGTATTGCAATTATTCTCTAGATTTCAATATCTTTGCAAATCCGAAAATTCGTTATTCGGGATTGTAAAAATGTGGATGATAATATTATAATACCCTTATGGATAACATTCGAAATTTCTGCATTATAGCTCATATCGATCACGGAAAAAGTACCTTGGCCGATAGATTATTGCAGGCAACAGGTTCTGTTCCTGATCGCGATTACCAAGACCAGATCCTTGATAATATGGATTTAGAAAGGGAGCGTGGAATTACGATAAAGAGTCATGCTATTCAAATGAATTATAAGCACAAAGGCAAAGATTATATATTGAATTTAATAGATACTCCTGGTCATGTAGATTTCTCTTATGAAGTATCACGTTCTATTGCTGCATGTGAAGGAGCTTTATTAATTGTAGATGCAACACAGGGCGTACAAGCTCAAACTATTTCTAATGTTTTTCATGCTATTGACCATGATTTGGAAATAATTCCGATCTTAAATAAAATGGACATGGATGCTGCTATGCCAGAAGAAGTTAAAGATCAGATAGTAGAATTAATAGGGTGTAAGAGAGAAACAATTATCGAAGCAAGCGGAAAAACAGGATTAGGAGTTGATGAAATTCTTGAAAGTATAATATATAATGTTCCAGCACCGATTGGTGATCCGGGAGCACCTTTGCAAGCACTTATTTTTGACTCTGTTTTTAACTCATTCAGAGGAATTGAAGCATATTTCAAAATTAAAAATGGAACCTTACGTAAAGGCGATCATGTTAAATTTGTGGCAACAGGCAAAGATTATCATGCTGATGAAATAGGGGCTTTAAGATTAAAACAATTCCCAAAAACTGAAATGAAAGCTGGTGATGTAGGTTATATTATTTCTGGAATAAAAACATCACGTGAAGTTAAGGTTGGTGATACAATAACGCATAACAATCGCCCTTGCGAAAAAGCCATTGAGGGTTTCGAAAATGTTAAACCTATGGTATTTGCAGGTATTTATCCTGTTGATGCTGATGATTATGAAGATTTGAGAGCTTCGATGGAAAAGCTCCAGTTAAATGATGCTTCATTAACTTTCGAGCCAGAGTCTTCGGCAGCGTTAGGGTTTGGTTTCCGTTGTGGATTTCTCGGTTTATTGCATATGGAAATTATTCAGGAACGACTTGATCGTGAGTTCGATATGGATGTAATAACAACTGTTCCCAATGTGTCATATAAAGTGCATACTACAAAAAGCGGAATTGTTGAAGTTCACAATCCATCTGGTTTACCTGAAGTAACTTACGTCGATCATATCGAAGAACCTTATATTCATGCTCAGATAATTTCAAAAACTGATTTTCTTGGTCCGATCATGAAACTTTGCATCGACAAAAGAGGTGTAATGAAAAATCAACATTATCTTCCAAATAATAGGGTGGAAGTTACTTTTGAAATGCCATTAGCTGAAATCGTTTTCGATTTTTATGATAAATTAAAAAGTATTTCGAAAGGATATGCATCTTTTGATTATCACCAAACAAGCTATAAACCTGCAAGCTTGGTACGATTAGATATTCTATTAAATGGTGAATTAGTTGATGCATTATCAACATTAATTCACAAAGATAATGCCTATGATTTTGGTCGTAGAATGTGTGAAAAACTTAAAGAATTAATACCTCGCCAACAATTTGATATTGCTATTCAAGCTGCGATAGGAGCAAAAATTATAGCTCGTGAGACAGTAAAAGCTGTACGTAAAGATGTAACAGCCAAATGTTATGGTGGTGATATTACACGTAAACGAAAACTTTTAGAAAAACAGAAAAAAGGGAAGAAACGAATGCGACAGGTTGGAAATGTAGAAGTTCCACAGCAAGCATTCCTGGCAGTTTTAAAATTAGATTAATACAATATATAGCCATCCAATACGGATGGCTTTTTTGATTAATAGTTTTATTAAATTAATTTTGTTTGTATGGATAATCAGATAATTCGTAATAAATATATAAAAACTGCTTCCTGGGTTGGAATAGTTGGTAATACTATTTTAGCTGCTTTAAAAATAATTATTGGATTTATTTCCGGAAGTCTTGCTGTTGTTGGCGATGGTATTGATACTGCAACAGATATCATGACTTATTTTATTACACTTCTGGCAGCACGAATAATGAACAAACCACCCGATTTCAGATATCCGTATGGATATACCAGGGCAGAAGCCGTAGCTACAAAAGCTCTAAGCTTTGTTATTTTCTTTGCTGGGGCTCAATTATTTTTATCTACACTAGTGAGATTAATACGCAATGAACAACATCAAATACCTGCATTATTGGCAATTTATGTTACCATATTTTCAATTTTATCTAAAGCTGGTCTGGCTTTTTATCAGTTTCGCATTGGAAAAAAGATTCAGAGCAATATGATTATAGCAAATGCAAGAAATATGCGAAATGATATTCTTATTTCATCATCTGTTTTAGTTGGTTTGGTTTTTACTCATATACTGGATTTACCAGTTCTTGATTTGATTACTGCAATGGCTGTAAGTATCTGGATTATGAAAGCAGGATTCGAAATTTTTATGGAAACAAGTCGCGAATTGATGGATGGAACAGACAATCCGGAATTATATTATAGAATATTTGATGCTGTGGAAGAAGTTGGGGCTGTTAATCCACATAGAGTAAGAATAAGAAAGCATTCAAATATGTACACTGTAGATTTAGATATTGAAATGGATGGAAAGCTAACCATTGATGAAGGTCATCATTTAGCAAAGAAGGTTGAAAATAATATTAAAGAAAAGATTGAAAATATTTATGATGTTTTAGTCCATGTAGAACCAAAAGGAAATGTGGAAAAAGAGAAATTTGGTTTATCAAGGGGTAACATTGACACTCAGCGTAAAAAGAATAAAAAAAGTGAATCAAAATAAATATCAAAAACCTTCTGGCTCATACATCAGTTTTATGAGCAACAAAGTTAAAATGCAAGGAGGTATAAATTTAGCACAAGGAATTCCAGGTTTTAATCCCCCAAAAGAACTAACCAACATATTAAGTCAAATTTCAAATGATAATTTGCATCAGTATGCTCCAGGAAATGGAAATAATCAATTATTGGACTTATTACTTGAAAAATATAAAAAAGAATATTTTTTTTTAAAGGATGATTTTTTAATTACTCAAGGAGGAACAGAAGCATTATCATTATTATATACTTATTTCAATAAAACAATTCCAAAACCTTTTGCCGCCTTGGCTTTCGAGCCAGTATACGAAAGTTACAAGTATTTACCAGAAATCTTTAATACTAATTTTGTTCCTTTTTCTTTTAATAATGATTTTTCAGTTGATTTTAAACGGTTAGAAAAAACATGTATTGAAAATAATGTTAAAGTTATATTCTTAGGATCACCTGGAAATCCCTTTGGTAAAATTTGGTCTCAAAAAGAAATGAATTCTTTAATTGAATTAAGTAAAAAGCAAGACATATATATAGTTCTTGATGCAGTATACCGAGAACTCTATTATCAGGAGCCTCCTTACATTCCTTTAGATCAATTTAATTCCAACTTGTTTTATACGAATAGTTTTTCAAAGTTATTTTCAATTACCGGTTGGAGAATTGGATATTTGATTGCTCATCAGGATCATATGCAAAAAATAAAATCTATTCACGATTATACGGGATTATGTGCTCCATCTATTTTACAACAAGCAATAGTTGAATACCTAAAGGTGAGTAATTTTGGGAATGAATATATTTCAGATCTACGATATAAGTTGAAAAATTCTTATAATCATTTAGCTGATGAATTGAAACAACTAGGATTTGAAATTCCTGAAACAAACGGAGGTTATTTTGTTTGGGCTAAGTTACCTGAGAAATATTCCGATGGATTTGAATTTGCAATTGATTTATATGATGAGCAAAAAGTTGCCGTAATTCCAGGTGAACATTTTTCTGATAAAGCTAAAAACTACATTCGTTTTAATATTGCTCGAGAAAAAACCGAAATAGATGAGGGAATTAAAAGAATCAAAGCATTTTTCAATAAATAGAAACTTATATATTGCTTAATTCAAATCCAACTTCTCCTAGTCTCTTCCAATAATCAGGATAACTTTTGGCAACAACATCTGGATCTTCAATTATTATTTCCTTGGTAATAATGGACAGTGGCGCAAAAGCCAAAGCCATTCTATGATCTTCGTAAGTTTCTACAATATGGTCATTAGGAGCTTTTATTGTTTGATTTCCTTGCCAGCTAATCATATTGTTATTCTCTGATTGTATATAGATCCCAAGTTTTTTAAATTCTGTAACTAAAGCTTTAATTCGGTCTGTCTCTTTAATGGAAAGATTATCAAGCCCGTTTAATTTAAAAGGGATGTTTTTGGCTATCAATGTAACAGCTAAAGTCTGGGCTAAATCGGGGCAATCCGTAAAATCGTATTCAAAGAATGTACAAGTTGTTGGTATATTTTTAATACGTAAACCAAAATTTGTAAATGCTGAATCAATACCTATGGTTTTATATAATTCAGTTAAAATGGAATCTCCTTGTAAACTGTCTTTTTTAATTCCCGTCAGCTCAATCATTGAATTTTTCGACAAAGAAATAATCTCAAACCAATATGATGCAGCTGACCAGTCTCCTTCAATAATTATTTCACTTGGTTGATATTTTCCTTTCTTAACTACGATTTTATTATCATTCCATTCCACATCAATACCGAACTTTTGCATTAGCTTAATAGTCATCCATATATAATCTTTCGAAAGTATTATATCTTCAATTGTTAAAATAAAATCATCGTCTAAATAAGGTGCAATCATTAATAAAGCACTAATAAACTGACTACTTATATTTCCTTTAATATTAACAGGTTTTGCATTTAGTTTTTTTCCTGTAATTTTTAGTGGAGGATATCCATCGTTCTCTAAATAATCAATTTCAGCTCCAAGTTCTTTAAGAATATTTACCAATGTATATATAGGTCTTTGTTTCATGCGTTCACTGCCGGTTAAAATTCTTTCTCCCTCAACTAATGATAGATAAGCGGTCAAAAAACGCATAGCCGTTCCTGCAGCTCCAATGTCTATTGTATCTGCTGATAAGTTTTTTAAAGCATGAATGAGAACTTGAGTGTCGTTACTTGTAGAAAGATTTTTAGTTCTAAATCTTTCTTCACATAAAGCTCGAATAATAAGTGTCCTATTTGAAATACTTTTAGAAGCAGGAAGTGACATAAAACTCTTTATTTCTTTAGTTGGAGAAGTTATCTTAAGTTTCATATCATAAAGTTTTGTACCAGTTGAGTGTTTCAATAATATCTTTTTGGCTGCAGTCTTGGTTAATTTGAATTTTACCAAAGTCTTCTAATAATGTAAAATTAGTGAGTGTATTTTCATTTTTTTTATCATGCCCAATTAATTCAACAATTTTACCGTAATCAGTATCTTCTATATTTAATTTTGAAAAGGTTTTAAGCAAATAAGAAACAACAGCTTTGAGCTTTTGTGACGAAAAATCGCAAATTCTGTGAGATAAAAATAATTCACAAATTATCCCATGTGCAACAGCCTCACCATGTGAAATCTCATCATTTGTATTCATGAATAAACTTTCAAAAGCATGTCCAAAAGTATGACCAAAATTTAAGGCTTTTCTAATATTCTTTTCTTTTGGATCTTGCTCAACAAACCGATTTTTTATACTTACTGATCTTGCAATGAGTTTGTTTAGCTCTTTGAACCCAGTTTGCTTAATGTCGTAAGATATCAAGTTATCCCAATCCTTTTCATCAGAAATTAATGCATGCTTTAACATTTCTGCCCATCCTGAGAGAATGTTTTTCTTATCCAAAGTACGATTGAACGAACTATCAATTAATACATATTTAGGATTACTAAAAAGACCTATTTCATTCTTTAAGCCTAAAAAGTTCACTCCTGTTTTTCCTCCAACCGATGCGTCAACTTGAGATAATAAGGTTGTTGGAATATTAATAAATTCGATTCCACGTTTAAAACTTGAAGCTGCAAAACCTCCTAAGTCTCCAATAATCCCTCCTCCTAAATTAATAAGTAATGATGTTCGATCTGCGCCTTTTTTAGTGAGTATCTCCCACACCTGTTCCACTGAACGAATCGATTTATTTCTTTCCCCGCTTTTAATTTCTATTAGTTCGTAATTTTTAATCTGCTCTAAATCTGCAATTAAAGGGAAACAATGTTTTTTTGTGTTTTCATCCACCAATACAAATATTTTACTTTTCTGAAAATCTTTTAAAACTTTTTTTAGTACTGTTTTAATTTCTAAGGAAATATATATAGTAGAGAATTTTGATTCTAATATCATTTCACAAATTATTTTTTGAAGTTTAAAAGTACAAAATTAATTTATACGATAAAATGAGGTTTCCGTAATAATAAATTAATTCTCAATAACAATAATTATGTATCGCAGTGAAAGTTACTTATATTTGATAATCATTTTTATATGGCCGTATGATTTTTGATAATCGTGATAATGTAATGAAATTAAATATAAGAAGATTTCTCGCCATTCTTATATACTTAACTTTAATGGTTCTTCTTGCATTCTCAGACGTATTCCGTAATACTATAATAGGATTAAATAAATCAGTTTACATTATATTAGTTACCCTATTATATATATTATATATTGTATTTGCATATGTAGTTAATTATAACTATTTCATATATAATGACGAAGGTGATAAGCTCGTTTTTCGATTTGTTTCTTTACGACCGTTCGATAATAAAAAACAAGCTATTGAAATTCATAAAAAAGATTTTAAAGGATATAAATTCCAAAAATCTTTTATAAATTTTAAAGAGGATTTGATTTTAATGATTAAAACGAAAAAGGGTTTTGCAAATTATCCACCGATTAGTGTTAGTGCGCTCTCAATAAAGCATAAAAATATGCTGATTCAATCTCTCAACCAATTTGTATAATAATTTAATTTAAAAATAGATTACAAATTTCATCTCATTAACTGACTAATAAAACAGTTTTATAAATGTGTTTAAGATCATATTTTCTAGTGATGTTTTTATTGCTTAAATTAGATTTTAAAATATACATTTGCGCAAAAATTTCGTGATATAAATAAAATACAATATTCATAATTAAATACATAAAAAATGAACGTAGATAAATTAATGCTTCAGCTTGAACAAAAACATCCAGGAGAATCTGAATATCTTCAAGCTGTACGAGAAGTTTTAGAATCAATCGAGGAAGTTTACAATCAAAATCCTCAATTCGAAGCTGCCGGTATTATTGAAAGAATTATTGAACCAGACCGAATTTTAACATTTAAGGTGCCTTGGGTAGGAGATGATGGAAAAGTAAATGTTAACCTTGCTTACCGAGTTCAATTTAACAATGCTATAGGTCCTTATAAAGGAGGTTTACGTTTCCACCCAAGTGTAAACTTAAGTGGATTAAAATTCTTAGGATTCGAACAAATATTCAAGAATTCACTAACTACACTACCTATGGGTGGTGGTAAAGGAGGATCTGATTTTAATCCAAAAGGTAAGTCAGATGCAGAAGTAATGAGATTTTGTCAAGGCTTCATGATGGAATTATGGAGACTAATAGGTCCAGAGACCGATGTTCCAGCAGGCGATATTGGAGTAGGAGGCCGTGAGATTGGATTTTTATATGGGATGTATAGAAAATTAGCAAGAGAAAATACAGGTGTATTAACTGGAAAAGGTGGTAACTGGGGCGGAAGTTTAATTCGTCCGGAAGCTACTGGTTTTGGAAATGTATATTTCGCAAAAGAGATGTTAGCAACCAAAGGTGAATCTTTCGAAGGCAAAACTGTAGCTATTTCAGGTTTTGGTAATGTATCCTGGGGAGCAGCATTAAAAGCAACTGAACTTGGTGCTAAGGTTGTAACAATTTCTGGTCCTGATGGATATATTTATGACCCAGAAGGTATTTCAGGTGAAAAAATTGATTATATGTTAGAACTTCGTGCTTCTAACAATGATGTTGTAGCACCTTACGCTGATAAATTTCCTAATGCAAAATTCTTTGCTGGTAAAAGACCATGGGAACAAAAGGTTGATATCGCACTTCCATGTGCAATTCAGAACGAATTAAACGAAGAAGATGCTAAAGCATTAGTAAATAACGGATGTATTTGTGTATCGGAAGGAGCAAACATGCCATGTACACCAGAAGCAATTGAGGTAATTCAAGTGAACAAATTATTATATGGTCCAGGTAAAGCGGCCAATGCAGGAGGAGTTGCTACTTCAGGATTAGAGATGTCACAAAACTCAATGAAACTAAGTTGGAGCAGAGAGGAAGTTGATAATAGATTACATGAAATTATGCGTAACATTCACGAAGCATGCGTTAAGTATGGAACGGAAGCTGATGGACATGTTGATTATGTAAAAGGAGCAAACATTGCAGGTTTCTTAAAAGTAGCCAATGCAATGCTAGATCAAGGAGTTATTTAAAACATTATATAACTTGTAATTTTTGTATGAAGGTACTCAAGGGTACCTTCTTTTTTGTAAAATAATTTCATTAATTTCATATAAATTTTTATATGATTATGTTAAATGATGATTTAAAATATAAAATCGCACTCAGCTTAATTCCTAAAGTTGGTCATATTACTGCGAAAAAATTAGTTTCTTATGTTGGAAGTTTTCATGACGTATTTAGTGAAAAGAAAAGCAACTTATTAAAAATTCCTGGAATTGGATCTACCCTGGCTGACTTGATTGTAAACTCTGATGTCATTCCAAAAGCTGAGGAGGAAGTTACATTTATTAACGACAATAATATAAACCCAATTTTTTATCTTGATAAAAAATATCCCGAAAGACTAAAACATTGCGATGATGCACCAATTCTTTTATATACAATTGGAGATATTGATTTAAATTCTCGTAAAATATTAAGTATAGTTGGTACCCGAAAAGCAACAATAGAGGGAGTTGCGTTTTGTGAAACATTAATTAAAAACTTAAAAACTCGAGGTCATAATCCTATTATTATAAGTGGTTTGGCATATGGTATTGATGCAACTGCTCATAAAGCAGCATTAGATAACGATCTGTTAACCATTGCTGTTCTCGGTCATGGATTAGATATAATTTATCCAGCATCTCATAAAAAACTAGCTAGCAATATTATTAAACAAGGTATGTTGGTAACAGACTTTCCAAGCAAATCAATTCGAGACAAGAATAATTTTATTAAACGTAATAGGATAATAGCAGGCTTATCAGATGCAACTATTGTAATTGAATCGGGCGAAAAAGGAGGTTCGTTAATTACCGCTGATATTGCTAATTCATATAATAGAGATGTTTTTGCAGTACCTGGAAGAGTATCTGACCAATATTCCAAAGGGTGTAACAATTTAATTAAATCGAATAAAGCAGCAATGCTTACTTCCATCGAAGACCTGGAATATATACTGGGATGGGAATCAGATAAAGAAAGTCAAGCAGGAATACAGAGAGATTTATTTGTTGATCTTAGTCCTGAAGAGAAACTAATTACCGATATACTTAAAGAGCAAGATGAACTTCCCATTGATAAAATTTGTTTAAAATGCAATATGCCAACAAGCAAAGTGTCACCGATATTACTAAACCTGGAGTTTATGGGTGTTGTAAAGACATTGCCAGGTAAAACATACAAGTTGATTTCATCAATTTATATATAACATTGATCAGAGAATGTTTTTAAACATATCCTGATTTTAAAAGGATGGAATTTCCCGTCTGATATAATGTTCAGACAAATAGTGAGTTTTTAATATCCGCTATTTTAAACCTATTGTCTTCGTCGTTATTTTCTTTAATTTTTTTTTTACATAAGTTTGTTAGCACTAAATCAAAAATTACAAACTAAAAAACTAATAAAAATTATGGATCCACGTGTAGAACAATTTATGGCTCAGATCATTGCCAAAAATACAAACGAAAATGAATTCCATCAGGCAGTACAGGAAGTAGCCGAATCTCTTATTCCATTTATCGAGGAAAATCCAAAGTACAAGCATGCAAAAGTTCTTGAAAGAATAGCAGAACCTGAAAGAGTTATTCTTTTTAGAGTTCCCTGGTTAGACGATAAGGGTGAAATTCAGATTAACAAAGGGTATCGCATTGAAATGAATAGTGCGATTGGTCCATACAAAGGGGGATTAAGATTTCACCCAACTGTAAACTTAAGTATTCTTAAATTCTTAGCTTTCGAACAAGTATTTAAAAATAGTTTAACTACACTACCTATGGGTGGTGGTAAAGGCGGTTCTGATTTTGATCCTAAAGGAAAATCAGATAATGAAGTGATGCGTTTTTGCCAAAGTTTCATGACTGAACTTTGTAAGCATATTGGTGGCAACACAGATGTACCTGCTGGTGACATTGGTGTTGGTGGTCGCGAAATAGGTTTTATGTTTGGTCAGTACAAGCGTATCAGAAATGAATTTGTTGGTGTTCTTACTGGTAAAGGTATTCAGTATGGTGGTAGTTTAATTCGTCCTGAAGCAACTGGTTATGGTGCTGTTTATTTTGCAGAAGAAATGTTAAAAACTAGAGGTGACAGCTTTAAAGGTAAAGTGGTAACAGTTTCCGGTTCAGGTAATGTTGCTCAGTTTGCTACTGAAAAAGTGACTGAATTAGGCGGTAAAGTTGTTACTGTATCAGATTCTGCAGGATTTATTCACGATCCAAATGGAATTGATGCTGAGAAATTGGCCTATATAATGGATCTTAAAAACGTTAAGCGTGGTCGTATTAAGGAATATGCTGACAAATACGGTTGTGAGTATTACGAAGGTAAACGTCCTTGGGGAATTAAGTGCGATGTTGCTCTTCCATCAGCTACACAAAACGAAATTAACGTTGAAGATGCAAAAACTCTAGTATCAAACGGATGTTTTGTAATTTCTGAAGGAGCTAATATGCCTTCTACTCCAGAAGCAGTTGAGGTATATATTGAAAATAAAATTCTTTATGGTCCAGGTAAAGCTGCTAACGCTGGTGGTGTTGCAGTATCAGGTCTTGAAATGTCTCAGAATAGCTTACGTTTAAGCTGGACAAGAGAAGAGGTTGACCAAAGATTACATCAAATTATGAAAGATATCCATGCTACTTGTGAAAAGTATGGTAAAGATTCTGATGGTTTCATTAATTATGTTAATGGAGCTAATATTGGTGGATTTGTTAAAGTAGCCGAAGCTATGTTAGCTCAAGGTGCAGTATAATTAATTTATCTACATAAATACTAGGGAGACAAAAATTGTCTCCCTTTTTTTATTCTAGGGTTTTAAATTAATTGTTAATCATTATATTTATAAATGTTATAAGACATACAGAATTGAATGCTGAACATAAATATTGAATAGGAATTTATTTATGTTTGCAGCGTATAAAAATTTTATGCAACTAATAGATACACATACTCACTTATTTCTTCCTGAGTTTGATTCAGATCAAGATCAGATAATTGAAAATGCTAAAAGAAACGGTGTTTCTAAAGTATTGCTTCCAAATGTAGACGGAACTACAACAGAAGCTTTGCTTAATCTTGTTACTAAATATCCTGACTTTTGTTTTCCAATGATGGGATTACATCCTACATCAGTTAAAGAGAACTATAAAAAAGATCTACAGAAAGTTGAGAATTGGCTTAATCAAAGAAAATTTTATGCAATTGGAGAAATAGGGATCGATTTGTACTGGGATAAATCATTAAAAAAGGAGCAAGAAGAGGCATTTAGATATCAGATAGATCTAGCAAAACAACATAATTTACCAATCGTTATTCATGCTCGTGAATCCTTCAATGAGATATTTAGTATTATAGAAAAGCTAGTTGACGATAAACTCACAGGTGTTTTTCACGCTTTTACGGGTAATGAAAATCAGTCAAAACAAATAATTGAGTGGGGATTTAAAATTGGTATTGGTGGAATTGTTACATTTAAAAATGCAGGTTTAGATAAGGTTGTTCATAATATTGATATAAATCATATCGTTTTAGAAACAGATTCGCCATATTTGGCACCAGTTCCAAAAAGGGGAAAAAGGAATGAAAGTGCTTATATACTTTATATAGCTGAAAAAATCGCTGAAATTAAAAAAATATCTGTTGAAGAAGTTGCTCAAATAACAACAAAAAACGCTAAAGAGCTTTTTAGAGTGTAAACTATTATGGTTAAAGAAAGATCGAAATCAATATTGATTATATATACCGGTGGAACCATAGGTATGAAAAAAGATCATGAAACTGGAGTTCTTGCTCCATTTGATTTTGACCATATTCTTGAGGAAGTACCAGAACTAAAAAGATTTGGTTTCAATCTTTCAACAATTTCATTTTCTCCTGTTATTGATTCTTCCAATTTAAATCCTGAGGTTTGGATAAAACTAGCAAAAATTCTAAAAGAGAATTATCATAAATTTGATGGTTTTGTTATTCTGCATGGAACAGATACGATGGCTTACTCCGCATCTGCATTAAGCTTCATACTCGAAAACCTTAATAAACCTGTTATTTTTACTGGTTCACAGTTGCCAATCGGTACTTTACGAACTGATGGTAAAGAAAACCTAATTTCAGCAATTGAAATAGCTGCGACAGAAAAAAATGGTCAAGCTCTTGCACCTGAAGTATGTGTTTATTTCGAAAATAAATTGATGCGCGGAAACAGAACTACAAAATATAATTCTGAACATTTTAATGCATTTGAATCTCCCAATTATCCGAATCTAGCGGAAGCAGGAATAAATTTGAAATTTAATTACGGAGCAATTCATTATTCCACTTCAAAGAATGAGTTGAAAATACATACAGAATTAGATACAAATATAACGGTACTTAAAATATTTCCTGGAATTAGCAAAGAGGTTTTACATACAATATTAAATATTGAAAATATAAAAGCCATTATTTTAGAAACATATGGTGCAGGAAATGCACCAACTGAGAAGTGGTTTATAAAAGAACTTACTGAAGCCGTTAAAAAGGGAATAATTATTTTAAATGTTACACAGTGTTCTGCAGGGAGTGTCGACATGACTAAATATGCGACAGGAAACGAACTGTTAAAAATTGGAACAGTAAGTGGTTACGATATTACAACTGAGGCAGCAGTTGCTAAATTAATGCACCTGCTTGGTCAAAAACTTGATATTAGTAAAACTAAATTGATGTTAAATCAATCAATAAGTGGCGAAATAACGAAATAAATTATTTGATTTTGCTTATTTTTTTGTATTTTGTGCCCCTAATTCGGGGCGATGTGTAATGGAGAAATGGCCGAGTGGTCGAAGGCGCACGCCTGGAAAGTGTGTATACCTCACAAGGGTATCGAGGGTTCGAATCCCTCTTTCTCCGCAATAATTTTTAATTAGTGAATTTTTTAATAATTTTACATACATAAAAATCGTTAATAATTTAAACAGAAAACAAACCATGAAAAAATTATTTGCATTTATAGCAGTTTTTGGGATGCTTTTATTAGGAGCGTCATTCTACACAGTTGCTCAAGATGAAACAACTGATGAAATGACTGTTGAACAAACTGATTCTATGGAAATGGATGCTATGGAAGATACAACAGTTGTTGATGAAGGAATTGCTGACGAAGCTAGTGCTGAAGTTGAAGTTGAAGTTGAAGTTGAAGAAACACAAACTTTACACAAACAAATTAAAGTGAAATTCATTGAAGGAGGCCCTGGATTTATGGGTGTTGTTCTTCTTTGTTTAATTCTGGGTTTAGCAATTGCAATTGAAAGAATTATTTATCTGAATCTTGCATCAACAAACACTAATAAACTATTAGTAGCTGTTGAAGACGCGTTAAATCAAGGTGGTGTTGAAGCAGCGAAAGAAGTTTGTCGAAATACAAAAGGCCCTGTTGCCAGTATTTTCTACCAAGGTCTTGATAGAATGGACGAAGGTATTGAGGTTGTTGAAAAATCAGTTGTAGCTTACGGTTCTGTTCAAATGGGACTATTAGAAAAAGGAATTACCTGGATCTCATTATTTATTGCTACAGCTCCTATGTTAGGTTTCATGGGTACGGTAATTGGTATGATTGGTGCATTTGATTCAATTGAAGCTGCTGGTGATATTTCTCCTTCATTAGTTGCTGGAGGTATTAAAGTGGCCTTACTTACAACCGTTGGTGGTTTGATCGTAGCGGTTATCTTACAAGTATTTTATAACTATATTATTTCAAAGATCGATGGTATCGTAAACGATATGGAAGATGCATCAATTTCTTTAATTGACATTTTAGTAAAATACAACCTTAAAAAATAATTAACTATGAATAAAATAATAAGGATAATATTAATTGTCCTTTTTTCTGTTTCTGCAATAATAATGTTATTTTATTATGCAGGAGGAAAGGATACAATCGAATTAGCAGCTGGGGGAAAGATTGAAACTTATCCCAAGTTTACTAATGTGCTTATCATTTGGGCTTATATTCTTACAGGGCTCGCTGTCGGATTTACAATTGTTTTTCCTGTTATTCAAATGATAACAAACCCTAAAAATGCTAAAAAGGGCTTGTTAGGTATTTTAGCATTAGTTGTTGTGCTTGTAATAGCTTATCTATTTGCATCAGGTGAAATTTTAGGAATTAAAAACCTTGAATTGGCTAAATACGATGTTCCTTCAACATTAAAGTATGCAGGGATGATGATAAATTCAATATATATATTGGCCATTATTGCTATTGTGTCAATGATTTATACTGAAGTAGCTAAAGTTTTTAAATAGTATATAGCCCCGGAGGCTTAAAACCGACGGGCTTTTTTAAATTATATAAAATTAGTCTATGCCAAAAAGACCTACAGGACAATTTAGTGCAGCATCTATGGCTGATATTGCTTTCTTGCTGCTTATCTTTTTCCTTGTTGCCACTACGATGGATATCGATACTGGATTATCTAGACAAATGCCTCCTTATAACCCTGACGCTCAGGATAGTGATGATCAAATAAAGGAACGAAATGTATATGTGGTTCTTATTAACTCGAATGATCAAATCTTGGTGGAAGGACAACAAATGAATGTTCGTAAGTTAAGAGAAGAGGCTAAAGAATTTATTGTTAATCCTGAAAATAAAGACAATTTACCAGAAAAAACGCCTAAGGAAATAGAATTTTTAGGCGAGAGAATGGTTTCAAAAGGTATAATCTCATTGCAAAATGACAGAGGTACTTCATATGGTATGTATATAAAAGTTCAAAATGAACTAATAGCAGCATACAATGAGGTTAGAGATGAAGTATCAATGCGCGAATTCGGGAAGAAATATGGAGATTTACCTAAAGAAAAGCAGGATGCAATAAAAGATTATTATCCTCAGATTATTTCTGAAGCTGAACCTAAAAATATCGGAGGAAATTAAGATGGCAAGATTCGAACGAAAAGGAAAAGGTGGATTACCAGAAGTTTCTACTGCTTCATTACCAGATATTGTTTTTATGTTATTATTCTTCTTTATGGTTAGTACTGTAATGAGAGAAACAACATTAAAAATAGATCAGAAATTACCTGGTGCAACAGAAGTTAAAAAACTTGAAAGAAAATCTTTGGTTAGTTACATAAATATTGGTAAACCAAGAAGAACATTTCAAGCAATGTATGGAACAGAACCTAGGATTCAGCTTAACGATGCTTTTGCAAAAGTTGCTGATATTAGAGATTACGTAATGGCTGAAAGAGAAAAAATGGACGAAAATGAACGTCCACTTATGACAGTTTCCCTTAAAGTTGATGAAAAAACAAAAATGGGAATCGTCGTAGATGTTAAACAGGAATTACGTAAAGCAAGTGCTCTTAAAATTAATTATTCAACTAGAAAGGTTGAAGTAATTGAATAAAATACTTATTTAATTAAACCAGAAGGGGAGATGAATTATTCATCTCCCTTTTTGATATATTTTAATTTAGTAAACTGAAAAGTTTAAACATTTTGTAATAAAACTTATATTTGTATTAATTATCTTAGTATATTCAAAGATAGTTTTAAAACAAAATAGAAGCAATTTCTATCTTTGTATTTAATAATATTAGTATGAAAAAGATTCTGTATCTGTTCTTTACGATTGTTTTACTACAGTTAATTTATAAGGATTCTTTTGCTCAGAAAGATATTTTTATAAAGGAATTTCAGTTTGAACTAAAAAAAATAAGTGCAAATCAGTACGAAAACGAGTACTTTCTTACAATAACTCTAAATAAAAATTCATTATATAAGTTTACAGTTTTAAACCATATTGGTGATTTTCCTGGAGTAGCAGTAGTTGAAATATTAGATAATGATAAAGTTGTTGCTGCTAATTTTGTAAATGGGAAATATTACGAAAAGTTTATGTTTAAATGCACCAAAACAGGTTTTTACGACATATTAATTCACTTTGAAGATAACAAATTAGGATCATCCTTAATTAAGTTGTTTTTAGTGCAATAGATATTTAATATTGAATAGAAAAAGGTTGGAATTTTCCAACCTTTTTCGTTGTGACCCAGGGAGGACTCGAACCCCCAACCCTCAGAGCCGAAATCTGATATTCTATCCATTGAACTACTGGGCCAATAAGACTGCAAATTTATAAAAATTATTAACTCTTGAAATATTTTTTTGAGAATAACAATAATATGTATTAATGTATTCCGATTATCAATAATTCATAAACTTTTTCTAATTTCGCAGTTTGAAAAAATAATCTTTCTAATGCTATAAAATTATGGAATATAATTTCAGAGAAATTGAACAGAGGTGGCAAAAATATTGGGATGAAAATAGAACCTATAAGGCTGAAATTGATAAGACTAAACCTAAATACTATGTACTGGATATGTTTCCATATCCATCGGGAGCTGGATTGCATGTAGGACATCCATTAGGGTATATAGCTTCTGATATTTATTCCAGGTATAAAAGATTGAAGGGATTTAATGTATTGCATCCTATGGGTTACGATGCTTTTGGTCTACCTGCAGAGCAATATGCAATTCAAACTGGACAACATCCTGCAATTACAACAGAGAATAATATTAAAAGATATAGAGAGCAACTCAATAAGATTGGTTTTTCATATGATTGGGATAGAGAAGTTAGAACATGTGATCCAGACTATTATAGATGGACACAATGGGCTTTTATTCAAATGTTTAATCATTATTATGATAATGTTAAAGAAAAAGCTGAACCAATTATTAAATTAATTGAAAGATTCGAAAAAGCAGGATCAAAAAGTCTTAATGTTGCTTGTACTGAGGAAATAGAGTTTACAAGCGACGAATGGAACAACTGGTACGAAACAAAGCAACAGGAAATATTGCTTAATTACCGAATTGCTTATCTAGCGGATACAATGGTGAACTGGTGTCCAGCCTTAGGAACTGTTTTGGCAAATGATGAAGTAAAAGATGGCCTTTCAGAACGTGGAGGTCACCCTGTAGAGCAAAGAATGATGAAACAGTGGTCATTACGTGTTTCTGCTTATGCTGAAAGACTTTTGAACGGTTTAAATGAAGTTGCTTGGTCCGAATCTTTAACTGAAATGCAAAAGAATTGGATAGGAAAATCTGAAGGTGCTGAAGTATATTTTAAAACCGTAGAAGGGGGCGTTGATATTTTAATATTTACAACTCGCGCAGATACTATGTTTGGTGCAACCTTTATGGTGCTTGCTCCTGAAAGTCATTATATACCGCTTGTAACCAGTGCTGAGCAAAAAATGGAAGTTGAAGTTTATTTAAAAGCTTCCCAAAAACGAACTGAAAGAGAACGAATAGCTGATACTGGAAAAATAACCGGAGTGTTTTCCGGATCTTTTGCAATAAATCCGTTTACTGGTAAAGAAATACCTATTTGGATAAGTGATTATGTCCTGTCAGGATATGGAACAGGAGCAATTATGGCTGTTCCTGCCCATGACAGTCGAGACTATGCATTTGCTAAACACTTTGATTTACCTATTATTCCTATAATTAAGAATTGTGACGTTTCAAAAGAATCATTTGACGCTAAAGAAGGTAAAATGGTTAATTCTGGCTTTCTGGATGGAATGGATGTAAAACAAGCAATTCCTAAAGCAATTGAAGAGGTTGAAAAAAGACAAATTGGGAATCGTAAAATTAATTACCGTATCCGCGATGCTATATTTGGGCGTCAAAGATATTGGGGTGAACCTTTCCCAATTTATTTTAAAGAAGGAGTAGCATATCCACTAGAAGATAAAGATTTGCCTCTGGAATTACCTGAGGTCGATAAATATTTACCGACAGAAGATGGACAACCTCCACTTGGTAGAGCAGAAAACTGGAATACTAAAGATGGATATCAAATAGAATTGAGTACTATGCCAGGATTTGCTGGTTCGTCTGCTTATTACTTGCGATATATGGATCCACATAATAATAAAGAATTAGTTTCAAAAGAAACAAATGAATATTGGAGAGATGTCGATCTTTATATTGGTGGAACTGAACATGCTACAGGTCACCTAATTTATTCACGTTTCTGGAACAAGTTTTTATATGATATAGGCATTGTCTGTGAACAAGAACCATTTAAAAAACTTGTAAACCAGGGAATGATTCAAGGGCGATCAAATTTTGTTTACAGGATAAATGGTACTAATAAATTTGTTTCACTAAATCTAAAAGATAAATATGAAACAACTTCACTCCATGTTGATGTTAATATTGTTAATAATGATATCTTGGATATTGAAAAATTCAAAGAGTGGAGACCTGAATTTGCGAGTGCTGAATTTATCTTAGAAAATGGAAAATATATTTGCGGATGGAGTGTTGAGAAAATGTCGAAAAGATATTACAATGTTGTGAATCCCGATGATATAGTTGATAAATACGGTGCAGATACATTACGAATGTACGAAATGTTTTTAGGACCCTTAGAAATGTCAAAACCATGGGATACAAATGGAATTGATGGTGTACATAAGTTTTTGCGTAAGTTTTGGAAGCTGTTTCATGATAATCAAAATAATCTTGTGATATCAGAAGAGGAACCTCTAGAAAACGAATTAAAAGTATTGCATAAAACAATTAAAAAAATTCAAGAAGATATTGAACGTTTCTCTTTTAACACATCAGTAAGCGCATTTATGATATGTGTAAACGAGTTAAGCGATCTAAAATGTAATAAGCGTAAAATATTAGAATCATTAACAATATTATTGTCTCCTTTTGCGCCTCATGTAGCAGAGGAAATATGGCACCTTAGTGGTAAATCAGAGAGTATTTGTTTAGCAAGATTTCCTAAATTCGAAGAAAAATATTTATTAGAAAGCACTTTTGAATATCCCGTTTCATTTAACGGAAAAATGCGATTTAAGATAAAGCTACCAATAGATATTAACTCAAAAGAAGCAGAAAAAATAGTATTAGAACACGAATTAGCTCAGAAATGGTTAGAAGAGAAAACTCCTAAAAAAGTTATTTTTGTTCCAAAAAAGATTATAAACATTGTAGTATAATTATAACCTTAAAAAAATGAATAAAATTTTAAAGGGCTTTAAGACTTATTCAATTATTACACTGGGTCTTTTTATCAATGCATTAGGATGGACAGCCTTTTTAATTCCTGCTGAAATTACTGGGGGCGGTATAACTGGTGTAGCAACCTTAATATTTTATGCTACTGAGATTCCAGTTTGGATTCCTTACCTTATAATTAACGGAGTGCTTATTCTGCTAAGCATTAAGGTGTTAGGAAAAAGCTTTGGTATAAAAACAATTTATGCAACAGCTACATTAACGCTATTCTTTTCTATTCTTCAAGGTGTTATTGTAGAACTGATTGTGACAGAAAATTTTATGTCATCAGTTGTTGGAGGTATTTTAGCAGGAGCTGGAGTAGGTATTGTTTTTAGTCAGGGTGGAAGCACAGGAGGAACTGATATTATCGCAATGATGATTAATAAACATAGAAATATCAGTCCAGGAAAAATAATCCTTTATGCTGATGTAATCATCATTTCGTCATCATTTTTAATTTTTAAATCTATTGAAAAGATAGTATTTGGGTATGTTACTATGGCAATTACAGCGTATGCTATCGATTTGGTTTTAACAGGTGCAAAAAGAACAGTGCAATTATTTATTTTCTCAAAGATGCACGAAAAAATTGCTGAGAAAATAGCATTCGACATTAATAGGGGAATTACTTTAATTGATGGAACCGGCTGGTATTCAAAAAAAGAATCAAAAATATTAATGGTGCTAGTTAAAAAGCAGGAATCCAACAGTTTACTAAGAATTGTTAAGGATATAGACCCAGAAGCATTTATCTCGGTTAACAATGTTATGGGGGTTTACGGAAAAGGTTTTGATCGAATAAAAGCGTAAATATTTGAATTTTAGGAATTTATTTTTTATTTTGGACGCAAATATCTAATAATATGCAAATTAAGAGAATTTCAATAATAAGTTTTTTAATTATCGTATTAATACTTGTAAGTTTTTTTAAACCTACAGAGAGTAGTATTATTAGTAGGAACAAGAATATTTATGCCGTTGGAATAGATCAAAATATTATATATCACGATATTAAAAAAGAATATGATATTACTTTAGATTCTTTCAATATAGTTCAGAATAAAATAAGAAGGAACCACAATTTAGCCAGATTACTTTCTGAAGCGGGTTTAGAAAATGAAATTGTAAATAAAGCAACATTTCGATCATCCGATGTATTTGATATTAGAAAGATAAAAGCAGGTAATCATTATAGACTATACTATACCAAAGATAGTTCAAATACTTTAAAATATTTTGTTTATAAACACAGTTCAACAGAATATCTTAAAATTTCTTTAGGAGAGGAGCCTTATGCCATAAAGGGAGTAGAAGAAATAGATAATGTTAGAAAATTATGTTCTGGTACTATTTCTTCTTCATTATGGGCAACTATGTTAGAAAACAATATTGATCCAATGATGGCAATCAGATTATCAGAAATTTATGCCTGGACAGTTGACTTTTTTGGACTTGAGGAGGGAGATAAATTTAAAGTTGTATATGATGAGCAGTTTGTAGATAGCCTTTCTATTGGTGTTGGTGAAATTTATGCTGCAAGTTTCATACACAGAGGCGAAGAGCTTTCAGCATATAGTTATGAACAAGAAGGAGTTAACGATTATTTTGATGAAGACGGGAAGAGCTTAAGAAGACAATTCTTAAAAGCTCCATTAAGATTTTCAAGAATAAGTTCAGGGTATTCTAATAGCCGAATGCATCCAATTTTAAAAATTCGTCGGCCTCACCGTGGCGTTGATTATGCAGCACCAACAGGAACACCTATTTATAGTATTGGTGATGGAACGGTTATTAAAAAGGGGTATACCAAATCAGCTGGATATTATATTAAAATTAAACATAACAGTGTATACACTTCCGGGTATAACCATTTGTCAAAATATCCAAAAGGGATTAAAGTAGGGCAACGGATCTCACAGGGTCAAATAGTTGGATATGTTGGTAGTACGGGATACGCCACTGGTCCGCATCTTGATTTTAGAGTTTGGAAAAATGGCCAGGCAGTTGATCCGTTAAAAATAAAAGCACCTCCGGTTAAACCAATTAGAGAAGAAAATCTTCAAAATTACCAGCTTGCAATTAGTTCCTTAAAAAAGGAATTAGAAAGTGAAGAATTGTAATTTGGCCTGTAATTTGTTAATTAGTCTAAACAAACATTTTGCAAAAAACCCTATTATTATGAGAAAAAATATTTTATTTAGTCAATATACAAAAGGATTTGTGTATTTATGCGGTTTCATACTTATGTTTTCTTCATGTAGCCCAGAGTATGTCCCTAATATGGTAAATTCGCCTATGTTTACTAATGCGGGAGAGTTTCAGTTAACTTTAGCAACAGGAAATAGCAATTTCGATGCTCAAACAGCTGTAGCTATTACTGATAATATAGGGATTATGGTTAATGGAAGTTATGGAAATGAAACTAACGATTCAACCGATGATTTTCATAAACACTCGTTTATAGAAGGAGGTGTTGGATATTATGATAAAATAGGAGAAAAAGGGAGATATGAAATATATGGAGGTTATGGAATAGGTCAAGTAGAGGGGTATTTTAAAAACAATTTTGTTGAAGAAATAACAGACGCAAGATATAATCGATTTTTTATTCAACCAGGTATAGGAATTTCCACAGGAATATACGATGGAAGCTTTTCACCTCGGTTTGCATTAGTACAAATGAATCCTAAAGGGCCCAACTTTCAAACGGGAGAATATGATATATTTTTTGAACCTGTTATAACCAATAAAATTGGATTTAAATATGTTAAATTTATTGCTCAGTTTGGTTTTTCTTTACCTATGGGAGATCAAGAATTAAATTATGATCATCAGGTTTTCATTTTTAATTTTGGCCTTAATATTAATCTTGGACGAAAATACTACGATTTTTAATATTAAAGCAGTTTATTAAATTTTTTACATTTATCCCTAAAAGGGATTAACGATTATTACTGAATAATTTTTAGCCTTTTTATAATTCTAAAGTTTGTATTTATAATTTGTGATATACAAAACCTAAAGCATTTAAAGATGAAATATCTTATTTGGCTTGAATTTTGATATATTATAAAAAAACAAATAGCTCTAAGCTAGGTTTAATTAGAAAGGGAATAAATTATGAAAAAGTTAATACAAAGCGCAATATTAATATTAATAGTTTCGCAAGCTATATTTGCTCAAGATATAACCACAGTAGAGGCAAAAAGTTATGATATTAGTGATAATCTTGATTTAGAAGCTGTAGCTTCTATTTTCGGAGAATCAAAAAATCTTGAAGATTTTGAAAATAAATTAAATGATCCAGAGTTACAAATAAGCAATCTTGACCTTAATGGAGATGGATATGTTGATTATCTTAGAGTTGTCGAAAACTCTGAAGCACAAACCATTTTAATTACTATTCAAGCAGTTTTAGGAGAAGACTTATTCCAAGATGTTGCTACAATAGATGTTGAAAAGGATAGTAATGGCAAAACTTATGTTCAAGTTGTTGGCGATGTATATATGTATGGACCTGATTATATTATTGAACCAGTTTATTATAATCCACCGGTTGTAGTTCTATTCTTTTGGGGACCTAATTATTGTAGATGGCATTCACCATATTATTGGCATCATTATCCAACGCACTATCATGTTTGGCATCCTCATCCACCCCATATATATCATAATAATATTCATGTACGTGTGAATATGAAACACGCATATTACTATACAACAGTACGTAGAAGCTCTAGGGCTGTGCATATTAATAATACAATAAGTCGAAATGACTATGCAAGAAGTCATCCTAACAGATCGTTTACTTCTAGGAATGCAGGTGTTAGAAATACTCACGAACTAAATCGACAAAGGGGAACTGCACAAAAAGCTACAAATACTACTAGACCAGCAAGTACGTCTAGATCAAACGGAAGTAGAGTTCAAAGCAATAGGAACGGTTCATCGCAATCCAATAGTCGAAGTGGTCAGACAAATACAGCAAGAAGTTCTACAAGAAGTACAACTGCAACAAGACAGAAGCAAAATAAGACCACACAAAGTAGGGGTGCTCAATCTAGAACTTCGCAAACAAGAAGTTCGCAAAATAAACAAACCAGAAGTGTAGGTACAAGTAGACAAAACTCAAACAGATCTGGTGGCAAAAGATCAGATAATCAAGGATCTGGAGGAAGTAAATCTGGAAGTAAAGAAAATAGAAAAAGAAGATAAATATAAACTAAAGAGATTAAAGGGATATATAAAGTAGTAATTTATTTTATTCGTAGACTTAGAAAATACTATTATTTATCTAATAAATTTTTTATAACATTTGGGAAGTGCAGATATTCTAAATCATGCACTTTTTTTGCAATATCTTCTGGATTATCTTCAGGTAAAACAGGACACTTAGCCTGAAAAATAATATCACCTTTATCATAATCCTTATTCACATAATGTATTGTTATACCAGATTCCTTTTCCTTATTTTCTATAACAGCATTATGTACTTTCATTCCATACATACCTTTACCTCCATATTTAGGTAATAAAGCAGGATGTATATTTATTATTTTATTTGGAAAAGCGTTAATTAAATACTCTGGTATTAACCATAAAAAACCAGCAAGAACTATAAGATCAATATCATGTTCTTTTAAAAGTTGAATAATTGCATTGCTTTCATAAAAATCTGGTCGAGAAAAAATATGATATTTAATGTCGTGATTAATAGCGCGTTGGATTACATAGGCATTTTTATTATTCGAAAAAATGAAAGAGATTTCAATTTTTTTATTTTCTTTGAAAAACTTAATGATATTTTCGGCATTTGTGCCAGAACCGGAGGCAAATATTGCTATTCTGTTCATTTTTATATTGTTAACTATTTGTTAGACCTCTTACCAAGGTTGCATTAATAAAAAAATTAATACAAAAATGGCTTATAAAAATCAAAAAAAGCTATTTTTACAACAAAAAAATAAAGAAATATTTTTGATTTATCACAGTTAATTGTATTTCTTTGCACTGTTAAAATTTAAACTTAATTATTAATTAAAATTTAAAGTTATGTCTGATACTGCATCAAGAGTAAAAGCTATTATCGTTGATAAGTTAGGAGTTGACGAAAACGAAGTTACACCAGAAGCAAGTTTTACTAACGACTTAGGTGCTGACTCTCTTGACACTGTTGAGTTAATTATGGAATTCGAAAAAGAATTCAATATTTCTATTCCAGATGATCAAGCTGAGACAATTGGTACTGTTGGTGATGCTATTAATTATATTGAAGAGCACGCTAAGTAATTTTTAATATCATTAAATCTTGTTTTAAATTTTATTTGTTATGGAATTCAAACGTGTTGTTATAACAGGCCTTGGAGCAGTTACGCCTCTTGGAAACAATGTTGAAGAATATTGGAAAAATTTAATGGATGGAGTAAGTGGCTCTAACCTTATTACTCACTTTGATGCATCTAAATTTAAAACAAGATTTGCTTGTGAAGTAAAAAACTTCGATCCAAATCAACACTTCGATAGAAAGGAAGCAAGAAAATTGGATAGATTTGCGCAGTTTGCATTGGTTGCAGCTGAGCAAGCAATGCAGGATTCTAAGCTTGATCTTGAAGCTATTGATCATGATAGGGCAGGCGTTATTTGGGGTTCAGGTATTGGTGGTATAAGTACTTTTTTAGAAGAAGTAAGGAATTATGTTAACGGTGATGGAACACCAAGATATAGTCCTTTCTTTATTCCAAAGATGATTTCAGATATTGCTGCTGGGCATATATCTATGAAATATAGTTTCCGTGGGCCTAATTTTACTACAGTTTCTGCATGTGCGTCAGCTACAAATGCAATGATAGATGCTTTAACATATATTCGTTTAGGAAAAGCAAATATTATTATAACTGGAGGTTCTGAAGCCTCAATTAATGAAGCTGGTATGGGTGGATTTATCTCTATGCAGGCGGTTTCTACAAGAAACGATGAATTTAAAACAGCTTCACGTCCATTCTGTAATACTCGAGATGGTTTTGTTATGGGCGAAGGCGGTGCCGCATTAATTTTCGAAGAATTAGAACATGCAAAGAAGCGTGGTGCTAAAATTTATGCTGAAGTTGCAGGTGGAGGAATGTCTGCTGATGCTCATCATCTTACTGCTCCGCATCCAGAAGGTTTAGGTGCTATGAATGTAATGAAAAATGCACTTAACGATGCAAACATGAAACCTAAGGATATTGATTATATTAATGTTCATGGTACAGCTACTCCACTTGGAGATGTTGCAGAACTAAAAGGAATTAAAGAAGTTTTTGGTGATCAAGCTTATAAAATGAATATAAGTTCAACCAAATCAATGACAGGACACTTGTTAGGTGCTGCTGGAGCAATAGAAATTTTAGCTGCCTTATGTGCTGTTGTTAACGGAGTAATTCCTCCAACAATTAATTTGCAAGAAATTGATCCAAATATTGATAGTAAATTAAATCTTACGTTTCATAAAGCGGAGAAAAGAGAAGTTAAAGCAGCCTTAAGTAATACTTTTGGCTTTGGTGGACATAATGCTTCGGTTATCGTAAAGAAATATTCAGAATAAATTTGTGTTAAAAGGTTTACCTCCTGCAAAATATTATTTTACAAAAAATAAGAAATTTTATAAACTGATTTTTCAGCTTACTGGTATATTCCCTTCAAATTTACAGGTATATAAGGTAGCTTTTACTCACAAATCCGCTTCAAGAAATTTTGATAGAACAAAAAGACTCAACAATGAGCGATTAGAGTTTTTAGGAGATGCGATCCTTGCTTCTGTAATAGCTGATTTTTTATATTCTTATTTCCCCTATAAAAAAGAAGGTTTTTTAACAAAAATGCGTGCAAGAATTGTAAGTCGTGAGCAATTAAATGAAATTGCTTTAAACATGGGCTTACAATATCATATTGTTTCGCAAAATAGAATAAATGGTACAAAAAACATATATGGAAATGCTTTAGAAGCGCTCATAGGGGCCATATATGTTGATAAGGGATATAAGAAAACTAAGATATTTATTTTAGAACGAATCATAGAAAATAATATTAATTTAAAAGAACTTGCATTGACAGATTCTGATTATAAAAGTCAAGTGATAGAGTGGGCGCAAAAAAATAAAACAGAAATAATATTCGAAGATGAAGAAGTTGAAAGTACTGACCAAAACAACTTACATTTTACGTCAGTAATAAAACTAAATAATCAGGTTCTTGGCAAAGGCACAGGATTGTCGAAAAAAGAAGCTCAACAAAATGCTTCAAAGGAAGCTTTAAGTGGTGCCGATGATCTATCAATTAACTCATTGTAACAATTGATATCTTCATAAGACTTATATTTGTTATTCATAATTTTTATATAAGAATAAAATATTCTATGGCAACAAAGAAAAAGATTCACAAATTAGAATTTAGTTTTGAAAATGATTTTGCGCTGGTTGGTATTGCATCTCATGAAAACGATTATAGATTAAGTTGGGCAATTAACAAGTCTCTTGATTTGGGATTTGTTAAGACCGATGACCTAGCAGTAGACCACCCAAAACACAAAATCACAATTAATTATTCGATGTATAACTATGATGATGCAAACAATTATGTTAATTATAGTTTAATCTCAAATAAATCTGATAAGGGATTCTTATTACCTGAAATGAAGAATATTGATTTTATTTTACGAATTTCTGGTACACCTGATACAAATCTTGTGAACAATATATTAACTAAATTAAAAAAGATTGATATCGTAATTACTGCCTTTTTAATTGAAGATATTACCGACCGTTTAAGCAAAATATTTATTTTATAGATATAATCTAAAATAGAAAAGAGAGACTATCGCTCTCTTTCCATAACCCTAAAATATAAACCTATGTGACAATTTTTCTTACATTCTTAATATTGTCACCAACAAAAATATTGCATACATTGGTTAAGTTTCTTAAACCTATGTTAAAGAATGTTAAATAATTCATTTAGAACAACTCAAGCATATATATTTGTATAGTTATGCAAAAACAATCACTTTGGATTATAACAATAATTTTATCTGCTACTCTTATTTGTCTAATTGTGGTGCAGGTATATTGGATAAACAACGCAATTAAAATTAAAGAAGGTCAATTTCAACAACTTGTAAATAATGGTTTAAACAATATAGTAAAGGAAATAGAAAATCGCGAAATGGTTTACCAGGTAGTAAATGAAATGGAGCCATTTCAGGACGTTTCTTCCTCTGGACATCCATCCATAAATTATCGATCAAATAGTCTAACTCAAAGTGCTTTTGGATTATCTGCAACAGATGAAGAAAAAGAGGTTTTTGTTATTCAAAATACTGATTCGCTGAGCATTAGTTCTCAACTGAAATTACTTGGTAATAATGTAATGCAATTTAACAGCAAATCAGCATTGCAGTTCGATGAGGCAACAAAACAAGAGTCTTTTGGAAACCTTAGGCTTAACATTGATTTTAACGAAAAATTAAATAACAGAACCGTATTCGTCGAGAATGTTGTTAATAAATTAATTCAGATTGATGTTGATATTGAGGATAGGATAGAAAAAGAAACCATAGAACAAATTATAAATAACTCATTTAACAGCTTAGGAATAAATATAGGATATGAATATGTTGTAACAAAGAATGATTATCAAGCAGTATATAATTCAAAAAATTATAGCCCAAAAGTCAAAGCAAAGAAATTTTCTGCAAAATTATTTCCAAACGATATTCAAGCTAAAAACAATTATCTCTATGT
>JBHOSR010000011.1:0-41526 GCA_042584405.1 Bacteroidota bacterium | reverse complement strand
CTTTTTACATTCTCTCTGGCTATTTTATTTTGTTGTTTCTTTTGATCTCTTTCCTTTTTCTCCAGTAATTTAATCTTTTGTTGCTTTGCCTGCTTTTCTCTTTTTATTTTTTCCCTTGCTATTTTTAATTCTTCCCTTGCTTTCTTATTTTGTTGTTCCTTTTGATATTTTTCCTTTTTTTTCTGTAATTTAATTTTTTGTTGTTTTGCCTGCTTTTCCCTTTTTGCTTTATCTTTGGCTATTTGCTCTTTGTCTTTTTTCTTAGTGCTATTTTTGGTTATTTCTTTTGAGAACAAGCCATTGTCAGGCTTGGATTCTCTCTTAAATCGATCAAAAAATGATCTTATTCTATCACCAAATGATTTATTATAAAATTCTTTTTTTCTCCAAAGTTCAGATCTTTCAGTATTTTCATCCCAAGTTATTTTAGTGCTTATTGCCTGCTTATTATAATTCTTTTCTCTATCTCTTTCTACTTGTTGCTGATATTCCTTTTTGCTTTTCTCTTTTTGCTTTTCTAATTGTCCTTGTTGCTTTCTTTGCTCCTTATTTGATTTCGGTTTAATAAAGGTATCTGCAGCCCATCTTGTATTGCAAGAATTAAGAATTATCAAACTTAAAATTATAAAGAACGATTGCTTTAATTTGGAAAGCATTTGCTATTTTTGTGTCTTAAATTATTCTGAATATGGGAACAGTACTTTCAAAATCAAATTTAAGATTTTTTTTAATACCTATTTTAATACTTGCTTTTTTTGTTCGATGTGATGATAATGAGGTTCCTTTTCCATATGTTTCAGTTTATGCAACTTTATCGTTAGATACTCAATTAGGCAATGTTCTAGTTGGTAATTATGCAGAAGTAGATGGATATGGTGTAGGTGGATTAATCATTTTCAGAGTTGATGTTAACGAGTTTTTAGCATTTGATCGAGCATGCACTTATGAGGCTACCCATTCATGTATTTTAACTGATGAAGGCAGTTTATTTGAATGTCCTTGTTGTGGTTCAAAATTTTGGATGGTGAATAATGCTGATATTGCTGGCACTGTTTATCAGGGGCCTGCAAGTTATCCTTTAAAACAGTATAGCTGTTATTTTAACGGAATAAATACAGTACGAGTTACAAACTAATAAATTTCTGAAAACAAAAAACCTCCAAAGTAATT
This sequence comes from Bacteroidota bacterium, assembly GCA_042584405.1. Lineage (GTDB taxonomy): Bacteria > Bacteroidota > Bacteroidia > Bacteroidales > UBA12077 > UBA12077. Next base: position 40,356 of record JBHOSR010000011.1, on the reverse strand, counting down.
TGGAGGTTTTTTTATATAAAATCCTAAATTTTAGTATCTGTAATGATCTGATTTGTAAGGACCTTGAATAGGAACTCCTAAGTATTCAGCTTGCTCTGGAGTAAGTTGTGTTAATTTAACTCCAATTTGTTCTAGGTGTAATCGGGCAACCTCTTCATCTAGATGTTTTGGTAAACGATAAACATCGGTTTTGTATGATTTTTTCCAAAGTTCAATCTGTGCTAACGTTTGATTTGTGAAAGAATTACTCATAACAAATGAGGGATGACCTGTAGCGCAACCAAGATTTACTAAACGACCTTCTGCTAACAAAAAGATAGCATGTCCATCAGAAAAAACGTATTTATCAACCTGTGGTTTAATATTAATTTTATTTATTCCAGTGTACTTTTCTAAATCATCAACCTGAATTTCATTATCGAAATGGCCAATGTTACATACAATTGCCTGATCTTTCATTTTTGACATATGCTCTACAGTAATAACATCTTTATTACCAGTAGTAGTAACAAAAATATTACCTTCGTTCAAAGACTCTTCAACAGTTTTTACCTCGAATCCTTCCATTGCAGCTTGCAAGGCACAAATAGGATCAATTTCTGTAACTATAACACGAGCACCGTATGAACGCATTGATTTCGCTGAGCCTTTTCCTACATCGCCATAACCACAAATAACAACAACTTTACCGGCTAACATTACATCTGTTGCTCTCTTTATACCATCGGCTAATGATTCACGACAACCATATAAATTATCGAATTTTGATTTTGTAACTGAGTCATTCACATTAATAGCTGGGAAAAGTAACTCGCCCCGTTCCATCATTTGGTATAATCTGTGAACTCCTGTTGTTGTTTCTTCTGATACTCCTTTTATTTCTTTAACCATACTGGTCCATTTCTGAGGATCTTGCTCTAAAGCTTTTTTAAGACTTTTATACAGTTCTCTTTCATCAATAGCAGCAGGTTCGTTGTTTAAAAATGCAGCATCTTTTTCTGCTTTATAACCCAGATGAATCATCATTGAAGCATCACCACCATCGTCAACAATTAAGCTTGGACCTTTTCCTCCAGGGAATGTTAATGCCTGATTAGTACACCACCAGTATTCTTCTAATGTTTCTCCTTTCCACGCAAAAACAGGAATTCCTGCTTCAGCAATAGCAGCAGCAGCATGATCTTGTGTGGAAAATATATTACAACTTGCCCAACGCACGTCTGCTCCAAGTTCAACTAAAGTTTCAATTAAAACAGCTGTTTGGATTGTCATATGCAACGAACCAGTAATTCTTGATCCTTTCAAAGGTTTTTCTTTACCAAACTTCTCACGAAGTGCCATTAAACCTGGCATTTCTTTCTCAGCAATCTCAATTTCTTTTCTTCCGTATTCAGCTAAGCTTAAATCTTTTACTTTATAAGGCAAGCTATCTACCATTGTACCTTCAATTTCCATAATCTATATTTTATTGTTTATTATTTTATTTATCAAATGGACTGCAAAATTACATTAAAAAAACCAAATCATTCAAAACTATGCGTTTAATATTAATGATTTGTTTTAAATCTATAGTCCAAAAAGTTGTGTAACTTCTGATTTATCTTTTTCTAATTGTTTTGTTAAATCTTCAAGGTTATTGAATTTTTTTTCGTCTCTAATTCTTTTAACGAAAGTAACCGTCACTGTTTGGTTATAGATTTTTTGATCAAATTCCAAAATGTGAACTTCAATATTTTTTGAGTCAGGTATAGATTCAATTGTAGGTCGAGTTCCAATATTAAGCATTCCAAAGAATGACTCTCCATTTAATCTTACGCGAACTGCATATACTCCATCTTTAGGAACTTGCTTATATGGTTCTGGAATTTTAATGTTAGCCGTTGGAAATCCAATTTTCCGTCCAATTTGATTTCCTTCAACTACATTGCCACTTATAAAATATTCGTATCCAAGGTAATTGTTGGCAATACCCAATTCACCGGATGCTAAAAACTCCCTAATTTTTGTCGAACTTACTGTATCATTATCAACAAGTTTGGCATCTAGTTTTTCAATACTGAAGCCAAATTTATTTGCACAACTATTTAAAAATTCAAAACCCGCTTTTCGATCTTTACCGAACTGATGGTTATAACCTATTACCAGGTGTTTTACTTTTATTTTTTTCACCAAATATTCTTCAATAAATTCACAAGCAGATAGCTGCGAGAATTCCTTTGTGAATGGTACAATAATTAGATGATCAATTCCTGTTTTAGATAGTAAATATTTTTTTTCTTCAATATTATTCAGTAGTCGAAGTGAGTCAATATCTTTATCTAATACTATTCTTGGATGTGGCCAAAGAGTAAAAACTACTGATTCACCATCTTTTTTTATTGCAATCTCTTTTAGTCTATCTAATACCCGTTGATGTCCAAGATGAACACCATCAAAGACCCCAATAGTAAGTATTGGGTTTAGAATATTAAAATTATTTAAGTCAGTATGAATTACCACAGTTATCAATATATTGAGATGCAAAAATATAAAAAATATGCTTTGTCTAAAATTTATCATTTTAAGTAGTATTAAAATATTTACTAAATTCGCCTTGAAATGAAAAATTACTAAGCAATAAAATTCTTTAAAATTTGTTTAGAAATCAGAGGTTTAATACTAATCTACAATAAAATTTAATGTAATGAAAAGAATTCTGGGATTATTAATGTTAACACTTATAATAAATTCATGTGAATCTGAGCCTGAATATTTTACTATATCTGGAGAAATAAAAAATGCAAACGGGGAAAAGCTCTATCTAATTGAATTACAGAGCAATAATATTGTTTTTTTAGATTCACTGCCACTCAATGACGAAGGTTTTTTTGAATTTAAAGGACAAACAGATATTCCTAAATTTTATGCATTACGACTTAGTCCAAATAACTATTTAACACTTATTGTTAATCCGTATGAAAACGTAATTGTTAAATCCGATGGAGAAAATCTTTCCGGAAATCCTATTATTGAAGGATCTCCTGAAAGCTTAAAAATATTGGCACTTCGATCAAAACTAGATTATAGTGTTAAAAAACTAGATTCATTGGGAATATATTATCAGTCATTGATTGGAACAAATGAAATAAATAAAGTTCGGGATTCCCTAAGGTTGCTTTCATTAGAAATAATTGCAGAACATACTGATTATACAAAGAACTTTATAAAAGAAAATTCAAGTTCATTAGCAAGTTTAATGGCATTATATCAGCAGCTTGCTCCTAGAAGATATGTGCTAAATCCAAAAGACGATTTTGATTATTTTACATTAGTAGACTCTTCGTTAATTCTTAAATATCCTGAATCAGATGCTGTTAAAGCCTTACATGCACAAATGGAAGAAATAAAACGACAAATGAGAAACGAAACAGAACTTAATAATCTTGTTGGAATAGGTATTGAGGCACCGGAAATTGTCCTACAAAATCCAGATGGAGATACAATTGCTCTTACATCTTTAAGAGGAAAGTATGTTTTACTTGATTTTTGGGCTTCATGGTGTCGTCCGTGTCGAGTTGAAAATCCAAATCTTGTTAAATCTTATAAGAAATATCATGATAAAGGATTTGAAATATTCCAGGTTTCGCTAGATAAGCAAAAAGAATCGTGGGTTGGAGCCATTGAAAGTGATCAGTTAACCTGGACTCACGTAAGCGACCTTAAATATTGGAATTCAGAAGCTGCAAAATTATATCAAGTACAATCAATTCCTGCAAGTTTCTTGTTAGATAAAAATGGTAAGATAATCGCTAAAAACTTAAGAGGAAATGCACTGGAAGCAAAACTTTCAGAAATATTTGATTAACTTAGCGCTTTTAAAATAAACTGGTCCGGTTATTTTTGCAAAAGAATAACCGGATTATGATAAAAAATAATTTAATAGTCAATACAGCATGAAACGGATAATTTATATTATTTGTACATTTTTAGTAATCTCATCTTGTAATAGATCAAATCAATTTGAAATATCAGGAATAATTGAAAATGGTGAAGAAAAGGAATTAACATTCAGTGAACTATTGGTTTCTGGAAATGAAGTAATAGAAACAGTAAAACTTGACAAAAAAGGTAATTTTAAATTTAAAGCAACGGCTGAAATACCTAAATTTTATAACCTGTCTGTTTCAAAAAGTAACTTTTTAAATTTATTAATAGAACCAGGAGAAAAGATTCAAATTAGTAGTAAAGCAGCAGATTTAGGTAGAGCAAAAATAACTGGTTCAGAAGGATCCATTCTGGTTCAGAAGATTAATAATCAACTAGCTGACACGAAAAGCAAGCTTGATTCAATTGTTAAATACATTGAATCGATAAAAGGAACTAGTAAATTTGATCAAGAAATTGAACAATTAAATAATTCTTATGCTAACATAGTTAATACACAGAGAGATTCTTCCATTGCATTTATAATAAGCAACATAAATAGTCTAGCGAGTATAGTTGCTCTCTATCAAAAATATGATAAAGAAAATTATGTTTTGTATAAGAATCGTGATTTACAGTATATTAAAATAGTTTCAGAATCTTTAGAAAGGCTATATCCTGAATCGCAGCACGTAAAAGCTCTTTTAGCAGATAAAGATAATTTGCTTAAACAATACAATCAATTAAAGACCAATGCACAGCTAAATGAAATAGCTAAAAATGAGGATGTGTATAATCTCCCAGAGATATATCTGCCTGATCAATCGGGTGATAGTATCTCTTTAAATTCAATAAATGCTAAATATATACTGCTTAACTTTTGGGCATCGTGGAGTAAGGAAAGCATAAAGAGGAACGTTGACTTATTGAATATTTATAAAAAATATCATACTAAAGGATTTGAAATTTACCAGGTTTCACTTGATACAAAACAAGAAAACTGGATTAAAGCTATAAATTTTGATCAACTTCCGTGGATTAATGTTATTGATTTAAATGGAAGAACATCATACTTTGCGAGAATTTATAATGTACGTAATTTACCTACAAGCTATTTAATAAATCCTGATGGAGAAATTGTTATGCATAATCCATCAGTTAACCAATTATTAAGTACATTTGAGTATGCATTAAAATAGCTAATTTGAGTGAGATAAAGAAAATATATTTTGCTTCCGATGTTCATTTAGGGCTTCCAAACTTTGAGAAAAGCCTTAAAAGAGAAAAGTTATTTGTAAAATGGCTTAATGAAATTAAAAATGATGCCCAAGAAATCTATTTGTTAGGTGATATTTTTGATTTCTGGTTTGAATATAAAAGAGCCATACCGCGGGGATTTTCAAGGTTTATTGGAAAGCTTTGCGAAATTACTGATTCTGGGATACCAGTTCACTTTTTTACAGGTAATCATGATATGTGGATTTTTGATTACTTACCAAAAGAAACAGGTGTAATCCTGCATAAAAATCCTGTCGTAAAAGAAATTTCAGGAAAAAAGTTCTATTTAGCACATGGTGATGGTTTAGGACCTGGTGACAGATCTTATAAATTACTTAAAAGAGTTTTTGCAAGCCGTTTTTCACAGTGGTTATTTGCCCGATTTCATCCAAATATTGGAATATGGATCGCAAATTCATGGTCAACACACAGCAGATATTCTAGGGAAACGAGACCATTCGAAGGAGAAGACAAAGAATGGTTAATTCTTTACTCCAAAGAATTATTAAAAAAAGAGCATTATGATTTTATGATTTATGGGCATAGGCATTCTCCTTTAGATCTAAAGTTAAACGAAAATAGCAGATATATAAATTTGGGTGATTGGTTAAGTCATTTTACATATGCCGAATTTAACGGAGAAGAAATGATTTTGAAGAAATTTTCGAATAACATTACTCAAAAAAATGAATAAAGAATTACTTTTGCCGATTAAAAATTGAAATCCCCGAAATGAAAATTAATACTAATATTGTTCTTATAATCATTTCAATTTCATTGATTTTTTCATGCACCGATGATCAATGCAATGCAGATACGGAATCTTTATTGAGGTCTGAAATTCTCGTAACATCTTCTGAACTAACTAGTATTAAATATCTAGATAGCCTGTCTATTTATTCACCACAATGGGAAGATAGTATTCATTATCGTGAATTAAGTGCAGCTATTAAAAAAGAGAAAAGTATTTATTTCATGTTATCTCCTACTTCGGACACAACTGAAATAATTTTTACATCAATACAAGCACCTTTAAACGACACTATATATATTTATAGTCAAAGAGAGTATATATTTTTATCACAGGAATGTGGTTTTATAATCAATTTTACAATAGATACCATTCTCTATACAAATAATTATATTGATTCTTTGGAAAGAGTAACTTCAGAAATTTCAACAACTAAGGATGGCCATGTTCAGATTTACTTTTAGTTTATTCTTTATTTTCTTGTCTTTTTGTTCTTTATATGGTCAAAATGAAGATTTATATGTACCCGTTAAAGAAAAGGAACCAATTGTTTTAAAAGGTATTAAGGTTGGAGCAAATGTTGGAAGATATACAGATTTTCTTTTTAAACCTGAAAGATCTTCCTATGAATTTTCATTTGATTTTAACTTAAGTCACAAGTATTTTGGGGTGCTTGAAGCGGGTTACTCTGAAATTAACTTAAAAAAAGATAACTACACTTATAAATCTGAAGGAAATTTTTATAAAATTGGATTTGACTACAATATGTTAAAAAAGTATCCTTCTGATTATTTAGGAATGGGTGTTCGTTTAGGTAGGGCTGATTTTAGCCATTCTGCAACAAATGTAATATTTGAAGAAATACATTGGCCAATAGATCCAATATCTATCGACTCAAAATCCTATAGCACTTACTGGCTTGAAGTATCGTTTGGATTAAAAGGTGAACTTATCAAAAATGTTTATTTTGGCTGGTCAGCATTAGTTAAAATTGCTATTTCTGGAAGAAAAGATGATGTGTTTCAACCTTACGATATTCCTGGATTTGGGAAAGGAGCCAATACAGTTAATTTAGGAGCAAACTACTACATTTATTATCAAATTCCATTTAACAGAAATTAATTAATTGTAATAGTTTTTTAATTTAGATTGGAATACCTCCTTATTAACTTCATTAATTTGTGAAACTATTGAATTTATTTTATTTACCCTTTCTAAACGGGTTTCAATCGAAATGAATCTTTCATCAATAAAAACAATTTTATCAACCTGGTAGCCAGCTTCATTTAAGCTCATAGCAACAGCAGCATTAAAATTATCGAATATTATAACCGAAGGTAATTGATCTTCTGCATAATCAACCATTGCTTTAAGTACCATCGATTTTATATATTTAATTTGTGTTTCACCCAAGTAATTCGCGCCAACTAAAATCTTTATCATATCTATTTTGGCTTTATCTCTTTGATTCATTTCGTCATATTCCGATTGGCTGGTTTTCAAAAACAAATCAATAAATTCATCAGGAACATCATTTAAATGTGTTAAATTATTGTTCTTCTTTTTAATTTTAAATTCTTTAATCGCTAATTTTTGATCCACAGGAACATAATACCTCCATTTTTTCGTTCTTTTATATGATTCGGTCATAGGGTTTGGTTTCCAATCACTTTCCGGACGAATCATTAATGGTGCTATAATATCCAAGTAACCTGTTTCCAATGAATATAATAGACAATTAATAAAATGAACCCAACCTCCACCAATTGAATTATGTAAGGCGCTCCATAAGGTTTTGTTTGATTCTTTAATATTTTCTTGATTTAGGTTTGTTTCAACCTCCGTTTGCTTTAGTTTTTGAACAAACTCATTTTCAAGTCTTGTGGGTAAATATGTAAAAGATGTTGAACCATCTTCTGCAACATTAGTGTGATGCAATTCTTTAATATCTAAAATATAATTAGAATCATTTGCTAGGGTAATATGTATCTGAAAATCTTTGTCCCATTTCATTTGTTCTATGTTCTGGGATTTCACAAATTGGAAATTTGTAGCGAAAACAAGACATAATACAATTAGCTTTTTCATGATTATTTTGCTTGAGTTTGATGTTTAAATTTAGTGAAAAATTTAATTAGCTGTTAGCTTTTTGCTTTTTGCTTTTGGTTATTTCTTGCTAATAGCTAATAGCTAAAGGCTAAACACGTCATTAAAAAGAAGAAGCCCAACAAAAAATTGTCAGGCCTCATACAACGATATATCATCACTTGTCATTTACTCTTCATCAAGCATAATTTCAAGCATCTTGATTGCTGCAACAGGAATTTGAGTTCCAGGACCAAATACCCCTGCAACACCTGCATCGTATAAAAATTTATAATCTTGAGCAGGAATTACTCCACCAACAATAATCATAATATCTTCGCGACCGAGTTTTTTTAATTCTTCCATTACCTGAGGAACTAATGTTTTATGACCTGCAGCTAAGGAAGAAACTCCCATGATGTGAACATCATTTTCAACCGCTTGCTTAGCAGCTTCGGCTGGAGTCTGGAATAAAGGTCCGATATCAACATCGAAACCCAAATCGGCATAACCTGTCGAAACAACTTTTGCTCCGCGGTCATGACCATCTTGTCCCATTTTTGCAATCATAATACGTGGCTGGCGACCTTCTTTTGCTGCAAACTTTTCTACCAGCTCTTTTGCCTTATTATAAGTTGCATCATCTTTTGATTCTGACATATATACTCCTGAAATTGATCTTATTACAGCTTTATATCTTCCTGCCGTTTTTTCGCAAGCATCAGAGATTTCACCTAAAGAGGCACGCTTTTTAGCAGCATCTACAGCTAACTCCAGTAAATTACCTTTACCTGTAGCTGCACATTCCTCTATTTTTTTCAATGCAGTTTGAACTTCTTCTTCGTTTCTTTCTGCACGCAATTTAGCCAATCTTTTTATTTGTGCCTCACGAACAGCTGAATTATCTACATCCAAAATATCAATTGGATCTTCTTTTTCCAGTCTGTATTTGTTTACACCAACAATTGTATCCTTGCCAGTATCTATTCTTGCTTGCTTACGTGCAGCAGCTTCTTCGATACGCATTTTTGGAATACCTGTCTCAATTGCTTTTGCCATACCACCAAGTTCTTCAACTTCCTGAATTAAAGCCCAAGCTTTTTCAGCAATTTCCTGAGTTAATTTCTCAACATAGTAAGAACCCGCCCAGGGATCAACAGCTTTACAAATCTGTGTTTCTTCCTGGATGTAAATTTGAGTATTACGAGCAATACGAGCAGAAAAATCAGTAGGTAATGCAATTGCTTCATCTAAAGCATTTGTATGTAACGACTGTGTATGACCTAAAGTTGCACCCATTGCTTCGATGCAAGTACGAGCCACATTGTTAAATGGATCTTGTTCGGTTAAACTCCATCCTGAAGTTTGCGAGTGTGTGCGTAATGCCATTGATTTTGGATTCTTCGGATTAAATTGTTTTACCAATTTAGCCCAAATCATACGACCTGCACGCATCTTTGCAATCTCCATAAAGTGGTTCATTCCGATAGCCCAGAAGAAAGATAAACGTGGTGCGAAAGTATCAATATCCATACCTGCATTTACACCTGTACGTAAATATTCTAAACCATCAGCTAAAGTATAAGCTAACTCGATATCTGCAGTTGCTCCTGCTTCTTGCATATGATAACCAGAAATACTGATTGAATTAAACTTAGGCATATTTTTAGAAGTGTACTCAAAAATATCAGCGATAATCTTCATCGAGAAATCTGGTGGGTAAATGTATGTATTACGAACCATGAATTCTTTCAAAATATCATTCTGAATAGTACCACTTAACTGATCTAATGATACTCCTTGTTCTAATCCAGCAACAATGTAGAATGCCAATACCGGAAGTACAGCACCATTCATTGTCATCGAAACAGACATTTTATCTAATGGAATCTGATCAAACAAGATTTTCATATCCAAGATAGAATCAACAGCAACACCTGCTTTACCAACATCACCAACAACACGCTCGTGATCTGAATCGTATCCACGGTGAGTAGCAAGGTCAAAAGCAATGGATAAACCTTTCTGACCAGCAGCTAAGTTTCTACGGTAGAATGCATTTGATTCTTCTGCGGTTGAAAATCCAGCATATTGACGAATGGTCCATGGACGCATTGCATACATTGCAGAATATGGTCCATGCAAAAAAGGAGCTAAACCAGCAGCATAATTTAAATGCTCCATGCCTTCTAAATCTTCTTTAGTATAAGCATTTTTAACATCAATCTGCTCTGGAGTTTTCCAGTTCTCCTTTATATCGTTTTCTTTTTCCCAGTCTTTTGCTGAATCGTATTTCGACTTGGGAAGATCTAAATTTATATTATTAAAATTTGGTTTCATTTTATTTAGATTTTAGATTAATAGTATCAAGTAGCAAGATTACCTTATCTTGTTCCTGAAACTATATATCATTTTTTGAACTTCTTTAATTTTATCTATAATAATTTCAAATTCAGATTTATTTAGATATTCTAAATCAAATGAAAGAATAATTAATGTTTCTAATTCGTAACTTGAACCATTTGCAATGTCAAGAAATCTACCGAAATCTTTATCGCTATTTCGTCCAGCTCCTTCTGCAATATTTGCAGGGATAGAAACGCTTGCTCTTTTAATTTGAGAAATAATTCCAAATTTCTCATCATCCGGGAATAATTTTACAGCTACGTAAACATCTTTTACAAGTTTTCGTGCTTTTTGCCAGATAATAAGTTCTTTGAAGTTATGCATATTCTTTGTCTTGAATCTAATATCTCAAAATCTAATATCTATATTTTATATTCCCAATTCGTTTTGAAATCCTTCAAGTGTTTCAATTAAATTTGATTTCATATGAATAAAATGCTTTAATCCTTTCGCTTTTAATTCATCTATACTCTTAGGATAACCTGCAACAACTGTTATTGCTTTATCGCCTAATTGTTCTAAAACAGCAGGAGCAGCTTCTATATATTCATCGTCAGAACTACAAACAACAACAATATTTGCTTTTTGATCCATTGCAGCTTTAACACCTTCCTCAACAGATTTGAAACCAAGATTATCGATAACATCAAAACCAGCACAAGCAAAAAATCCAGATGCGAACCCTGCTCTTGCTTTACGCATAGTTAAATCACCAATAGTTAATAAGAATACTTTTGGAGTTTCCTTTGCTCTTTCAGTTCTTAAGCGCAATGTTTCCATTTGCTCTGCTCCTCTAAATTTCTTTATTGGTTCAGCAATTGCATCGTCTCTTTTTGTTGAAGTACAACATTTCTCCTTGATGTTTGCTTCAATTTTTTCAAGTGCATTAGGATATTGATTTGTTCCTAATAAAATCTCACGACGTGTAGCAATATTTATATTACGTTTGTTCGCAGATTCAGTAACCTGATCTTGAATAAATCCAGCTTTAAAAGCTTCAACATAACCACCTTTTGCTTCAATATCCTGAAATAATTTCCAAGCATGTTCTGCAACTGAATGAGTTAAGTTTTCGATATAATATGAACCACCTGATGGATCAGCAATCTTATCGAAATAAGATTCTTCTTTTAACAGAATTTGAGTATTACGTGCAATACGATCAGAAAATTCAGTAGAACTTTCGAATGCTTTATTAAACGGAGTAACAGATAATGAATCGACTCCTGCAATAGTAGCCGACATTGATTCTGTTGTTCCGCGTAACATATTTACATATGGATCGTAGATTGTTTGATTAAATTTCGATGTAACAGCATGAATATTCATTTTTGCTACTTCTAAATTATTAGGTTGGTAAGCTTCAACTATTTTTGCCCAAAGCATACGTGCAGCTCTGAATTTTGCTATTTCCATGAAATAGTTTGTACTTACACCAAAGTTGAATTTAATATTTTCAGCAACCGTATCAATATCTAATCCTTTTTCAATTAAAAGATTTAAATACTGATTACCCATTGCTAAAGCAAATGCCAATTCCTGAACTATAGTTGCGCCAGCATTGGTAAACATTTCACCGTTTACACCAATAGTTCTGAATTTTGGTAAGTCTTTTGCTTTTTCGATTAATTCCTTAGCTGTATCAAAAACATCAGATTGTGTTTTACAGAAATTCCCGTTTAAAGTTAAGTGAGCCATTGGATCGAATCCAACTGAACCTTTTACTTCATTTTTATCGATATTTTCTGCTTCAATCTTAGCTTTTAAGAAATCAACAAAAGGATGAGCTGCAGTTGCATCTGTTACATTTACTTCAATGTCTGCAATGCTAATATCTTTTAAAAGAATTTCGAATTCTTGGTTTGTAAACTCGTCTTTGCAGCATGTTTCAAAACCTAAAGAATCAACACCTTTCATTAAAACGTCTAGCGCTTTTTTGTTAGCCGCTTTTGCGTCATTAGCATCGATATTCTGACGAATATACCAGCAGTTGCATTTTGCCTTGTTTCCACGCACATAAGGAAATTCTCCCGGAACGTATTTTAGATGTTTCAGATTGTCCAGATCTTCAGCACGATAATAAGGCTGAACGCTGAAACCTTCTATGGTTCTCCAAACCAGTTTCTTTTCGAAATCTGCACCTTTCAGATCAACAACGATCTTATCCTGCCACTCTTGTGTAGAGACAGGAGGAAATTCTTCGAACAATTTTTGTTTTGTTTTGTCTGCCATAACAAATTTTAAAATTGAAATTTTGTGCAAAATTACTGCATTTCGTATTAAAAATCATGACTTTTAACATAAAATGACATGCTATAGAATATAGAAAAGGGAACTTTGTTTTGGAATAGTATTATTAATTATAAATTATCTAATTTTTAGGATAACTAAGTTCAAGTTTAGCAAATCTTAGTATTACTTCTTCTTCAAAATTTGTTAAATAAATCCTAATGAACTCTGGATTTACAATAGAACCAAACTGTACATAACTGTTTGAACGTTGACCTAATGGAATTTTAAAGTTATACCATGCAATTTCAACATCTTGTTCACCATTTGGCAAGTTTACATTATATCCTAGACGTTTTTCAACTAAGTAATTATTTCCTTCTACAAAATCTGAATTTCTTATTGATATTTTATATTCCTCATAATTATTTGTCGTGTTAAGTATAAAATTACCATCAATATCTTCAGTGTCTGGAATTCTGGTTGCAGGTTGACTTGCTTCACCTGAAGAGTTTCCTTCTACTTCATTGTATTTTTTATACCTTTCCAAAATGCTTAACTGAAGTGCATCATAATCTTGACCTTTATAGTAATGATAATTATCATTTGAAGGATCTTCTAGTATTAGGTTATAAACTTCGGAATTACATAAATTATAAATATTTGATAAATAATTATTAAAAAAAAATCTCTCATTATAATCACTTAATCTATCTATACCATAATCAGCCAGTCCATCACTAATATTATCTGAAGTGCCTCCTAATGGGACTATTCCCCATGCCGTTGTATCCCAATCAATATTATAAAACCCTTCTTCAGTATTCATTTTTGAATCCTTAAGAACATCTTCAGATATATCTCCCAAGTTAATATATAAATCCCCTGAGATATTTTCATTATATACAAAAGGATCCATTAACCAAAACTCCAACGTATCAAATAGTTTACCTGTTACAGGTATTTCTCTCTGAATACCTGCCCATCTAGTTTCAGGAGAGTTTAATTTTCCTGTTGAATTAAGTCCTGCTGAATAATCTGTAGAATAAGAATCGAAATTGTAAGGTCCCCGTTCCTCAGGATAAAAAGCTATGTTTAAAACCGGAATTGTCACTGGAATTACTGTTTCTGATTCTGTCTCTGGAAATATTTCATGCTCAAAAATCTCTCTTACAAAATGATTTGATTGTTGCTCAATATCAGCTGCTATATGTCCAGGTGTTAAAGAATTATTTCTCAAAAATAAAGGATCAATTTTATACCATGCTATTTTTGCACGGTTATAACCAGACATTAAATCATTATTAAAGCTAGATTCTGGAAACTGTTCAGGTACACTTGAAATAGACCAGTATCGCGGTGATTTAAGAACGACTATATTAGGATATTCAATCTCATGGTTTGGCTGAGAATTTTCCTTTTCACATGAAATTAAAATTACTCCAACTAAAATAATTAGTAAATAAATCTTTCTCATAATAGCACAACAAAGGTTAATAATAATTTTTCTAATAAGTGTGCAAATATGTGAAAATAATTTAATTAGGACAAATTAGTGAATGTTTTAATTAAAAATCAGAATCCAATTGCCAAATGCAATCCAACAGAAGCATGAAAATCTTCTGAATTAAATGCAATTCCAATAAAAGGACCCAAATGAAAACTTCCAAATTCCCATTCGTATAATCCTTCAATATGCATAGATAGTTTTGCAGAATTACTTTCTGTAGTTAACCAGGAAATTCCTGGAGCAATATTAAAGAACAGATGATCGATTGGTCGATACAAAATTATAAAACTTGCAGCATTGTGTTTATGATCATCGAATATTCTCTCATATCCTAAACCTAATCCAATTTTATCTGATTTACTCACCGTCTTAATAACGTGAACATGTATCCCCGGTGCCGCTTCTTTTTCAGTAAGATTATAAACGAATCCTGCAGAAAAACCAAATTCCAGTTCAGGGTGATGATGTTCCTCTTCATGCTCATGTTCTTGCGAATATAAAAATTGACTTACAATTAGGAATGCTAATAGAAGTAAAAATTGTCTCATCATTCTCAGCGTTTGATTAATAACAAACTATTAACAAGACCACCTTAAAAATGTTTAATACTGAAAAAAGGAATAATCGTCGGTTTGTTGGCTATCGTCCATATGCCCGTATTCTTCTGAAATACCATCAAGTGTTTTAAATAATTCCGTAACATCCAACAGTGTAACCAATTTCATTCGGGTTTCTTTAAAATGAGGTAATCCTTTGAAGTAATTTGATAAGTGGCGTCGTATTTCAAAAATCCCCCTTGGTTCGCCTTTCCATTCGATGGATTTTTCAAGATGCAATTTTGCGAGATCAACCTTTTCTTTAATGGTTAAGGGCTTCATTATTTCACCCTTTTGCAAGTAATCTTTAATCTCTTTAAATAGCCACGGTCGACCAACTGTTGCCCGTCCAATCATTATTCCATCAACGCCATATTTATCAAAAGCTAGCTTAGCTGATTCTGCATCTTTAATATCACCATTTCCAATAATAGGAATTTTCATTCGAGGATTATTTTTTACTTCTCCAATTAAAGTCCAATCAGCTTCTCCTTTATACATTTGTTGGCGAGTTCGTCCATGAATAGCCAGAGCTTGAATTCCTGTGTCCTGAAGTTGTTCAGCTAACTCAACGATTATTTTACTATCATTGTCCCAACCCAATCGCGTTTTTACTGTTACCGGAGTTTTAACTGCCTTAACTATTGCTTCTGTCATTTCAAGCATTAGTGGAATATTTTGTAACATTCCTGCTCCTGCACCTCGCGTAGCAATTTTTCTTACTGGGCATCCAAAATTTAAATCAATAAAATCAGGATTTGATTCTTCAGCCATTTTAGCTGCCTCAACCATTGAATCTATTTGATGTCCATACAATTGAATAGCTGCAGGTCTTTCGTGGTCGAACAATTGCAGTTTTTTATAACTTTTTTTACAATCCCGTATTAATCCTTCCGATGCAACAAACTCAGTATAAACTACATCGGCTCTATAATTTTTACACAAATAGCGGAAAGATGGATCAGTTACATCTTCCATTGGAGCTAAAAACAATGGCTTATCTCCTAATTCTATGTTACCAATCTTTACCAACTTGCCAATTAAATGATTAAATTTAGGCGCAAATTTATATAATTTTAAACTAATTCGTTTTGTGATGAAAAATTCATTATCTGGCGCACATCCTTTTTCGAAATTCATTTTTTCAATATTTATAATATTAGTCACTTTTTTTATTACTTTCCTAGTCGGATTTTTAGTAGCCATTCCCTTATTTCATATCAATATTAACGATCTTACAGGTGTTTTAAGTGATTATAACGATCCAGATAATATTCGGTTTTTAAAATATTTACAAACTATTCAAGCTTTAGGTTTATTTATTATACCTGCTTTTATAATCGGCTATATTTTTAACTCAAAATCAACCGCTTATCTTAAATTCAATCTCATTTCAAACAGATCATTTGTTTTAATCTTTTTCATTTTCTTAGCTGCTATTCCTTTTATTAACTCATTGGCTTTATTAAATGAAGGTATGCAGTTTCCTGAATGGTTGAAAGGAATTGAAATCTGGATGAGAGAAAAAGAAACAAGCGCTCAAAAGCTTACTGAAGCCTTTTTGAAAATGGATAGTTTAAGTAGTTTATTTTTTAATATTATTATGATCGGAATTTTACCTGCTGTTGGAGAAGAATTAATTTTCAGAGGTGTTTTTCAGAGTTTATTTGCCGAATGGACAAAAAATATTCATGTGGGAATTATCATCGCAGCGATTTTATTTAGTGCAATGCATATGCAATTTTATGGATTTCTTCCACGAATGATTTTAGGGATCTTATTAGGTTATCTTTTTTACTGGAGTGGTTCTATTTGGGCTCCAATTTTAGGTCATCTTGTAAATAATACAACCGCAGTTATAGTTTATTATTTCTATGCTGATGAAATGAGCCGTGATATTGAGAATTTTGGAGCTACTGAAGGTTCCTTTATTTACTTAATTATTGGGGTTGCTTTTTTAGCACCTTTGCTATATTTATTCTATAAAGAAAATAAAAAGCAAATTAAAAATTAAAAATACGCTCTTCGTTATCTTTAAACAAACTAATTCTTCCTATTTCATTTTTACGGTATACATATACCAATCCATATTCTTGAGCTTTTTTACGTTTTAAATCTTCAGGTAGTTCTTTATAGGCATCTTCAACTTCGTTCCACACGTTTAAAATGATATCATCTGCCTCATCACGCAATTCTGCTAAACTATTCAATGCCCTTGAATGATTCTTTTGAAGCATCTTTTGAAACTTATACGCTTCCATATAATTATCGTAATGAACTCTTACAACGGCAATAGTAGGATTTGTAATAGGTGTATGTCCTCCCATTTTCCTTTTATTTTCTCCATCAATCAAGTTTTTTCCCCAATCAATTACATCCGATTCGGTGTTTAATGAAGGCAATTTGCTGTTATCTTCTTCAATTCCAAAAAAATTTCGAACAGATCCTGGTATTTCGCATCTAAGGATTGCCATATTAACAACCTGAATAAAATGCGAAATATAAAGCTTTGCTTTCTTAAGTTTCTTTTGGTATTCTTTGTTATTTTTTATCTGGATATCATAAGTATTTTTATGCTCAGTAATTGCCTTTTCCCATTTTGGAAGAAATGATCTTACCCTTTGAAAAGTGCTTTGTTTAAAGGCCAAATCCATTGGAGTTAAATCCTTACCTTTTTTTAAAGCGATTTTTAATGCTTTTAATCTTGAACTGTCGGTGTTTGGTAATCTTCTGTAAGGCATAATAATAGTTATTAAATCAGGATTGTTAACAACGTGTTGATAAAGTGCGAATATATGAATTTATATGAAAAAAGCAAGCGTATTCGCATATTAATTTATTAAAAATTAAACCTGATTCTTAATCTGTTAAAGTTAAAAACTTCTTAATCAATTACGGTATCTAACATAAGCGACATTTAATAACCTTTTGTTGGTATATAATCTTTTTCAAAATAAATTTTCCAATTAATAATTTTACATAATAAATTTTATATTAATTAAAATTTTCAGTCCTTTGTTTTTCTGAAATTTGTGATGTAATTTCGTTCTAAATTATTATATTAAATATCAAACAAATCGATATAATATGTTTAAAAAAGAAGTATATATAGAACGCCGAGAAAAGCTAAAGGAAAAATTAAAAGGCGGATTAGTATTGTTTTTAGGTAATAAGGAATCTGCATTTAATTATGCTGACAATACGTATCATTTCCGTCAGGATAGTTCATTCCTCTATTTCTTTGGCTTAGATTTACCCAATCTTGCAGGATTAATAGATCTAGATTCAGGAAAGGAATATTTATTTGGTAATGATTTCAGTATTGATGACATTATCTGGATGGGACAGCAACCTAAAATTGTCGAATTAGCAGCAGAAATTGGTGTAGAAAATACTGAACCTCTCGGTCAACTCGAAAATTATTTAAGAAATGCTAAACACCAAGATCGAAACATTCATGTATTGCCATTTTATCGTGGTGATAGTATAATTCAGTTTAGCAATTTATTGGAAATTAACCATTCTGAAGTTGAAGATTTTGATTCTATCGAATTAATAAAAGCTGTTGTTGATTTACGCTCAATTAAAGACAAATACGAAATAGAGGAATTAATAAAAGCATCAGCCATTGGATATAAAATGCATACTACAGCAATGAAAATGGCTAAAGCCGGAATTTATGAACAAGAAATTGCTGGCACTGTTGAAGGTATTGCTTTAGCTCATGGTTCAATGTTATCATTCCCAATAATATTATCTCAAAACGGGGAAACTTTACATAATCACTTTCATGGAAATATGCTACAAGAAGGTAGATTGATGCTAACTGATACAGGTGCTGAAACAAACATGCACTATGCGAGTGATCATACACGAACAGTTCCAGTAGGTGGGAAATTCTCTCAAAAACAAAAAGATATTTATAATATCGTTTTAGCAGCTAATAATCATGCTATCTCCTTAATAAAACCTGATATTCCTTATCGTGATATTCATTTAGAGTCAGCAAGAATTATCGCCGAAGGATTAACCAAGTTAGGTATCATGAAAGGAAATCCTGAAGATGCTGTACGTGAAGGAGCTCATGCTATGTTTATGCCTCATGGCTTAGGTCATATGATGGGATTAGATGTGCATGATATGGAAGGACTTGGAGAAGATTATGTTGGTTATGACAGTGAATTTAAACGTTCTACGCAATTTGGTTTACGAGGATTAAGACTTGGACGCAGATTACAGGCAGGATTTGTACTTACAACAGAGCCTGGTATTTATTTTATTCCAGATTTGGTAAAAAAATGGAAAGCTGAAAAAATCAATGCAAACTTTATTAATTTCGATAAAGTAATAAATGAATACCTTGATTTTGGAGGAATTAGATTAGAGGATGATCTTTTAGTTACAGAAACCGGTTCACAAATTATTGGAAAACGAATTCCTATTACTGTTGAAGAAGTTGAAGAGACAATGAAATCATAAATCAAAATTTACTAACAAAAAACCCGAAGAAATTCTTCGGGTTTTTTATCCATATACATAATATAATTATTCCGCTTCAGAGAACGATGCACATAAATACTCACGATTAAGTTTTGCAATAAAGTCGATTCCAATACCTTTTGGACATTCAGCTTCACAAGCTCCTGTATTGGTGCAAGAACCAAAACCAAGTTCATCCATTTTTGCAACCATATTTAATGCTCTGCGTTTTGCTTCAACTTTACCTTGTGGTAATAATGCCAGCTGAGAAACTTTTGCTGCAACAAACAATGTTGCTGATGAGTTTTTACAAGCTGCAACACATGCGCCACAACCGATACAAGCAGCAGCATCAAAAGCTTTATCAGCATCAACTTTACCTACTAAATTTGCATTTGCATCTGGAGCCTGACCAGCATCAATGGAAATAAATCCACCAGCAGCCATTAACTTATCAAATGCATTGCGATCTGTCATTAAGTCTTTTAATACCGGAAAGCTTTTCGCTCTCCAAGGTTCAATAGTAATTGTTTCTCCATCTTTAAAGGATCTCATATGAACCTGACATGTTGCAGTTTCTTTGCCCGGTCCGTGAGGATGTCCATTTATATACAAACTACAACAACCACAAATAGCCTCGTGACAATCGTGTTCAAAAGCAACAGGTTCTTTACCTTCTTTTATTAACTTTTCGTTTAACGAATCCAACATTTCAAGGAATGACATTTCTGCATCAACGCCATCTAATTCATACTTTTCAAATTTTCCTTTAGCTTTAGCATTCGCCTGTTTCCAAATATTTAGTTTTATTTTCATATTATTAGATTTTAGATTTTAGTAATGAGTATCAAGTCTCTTGTGTCTTGCGTTTTAAATCTCACGTCTCAATACTATTTATAACTTCTGACTTTAACTTCAATATTTTCGAACTTAAGATCTTCTTTATGAAGCTTTGGTTCTTTATCAGCACCTTGATATTCCCAAGCAGCAACAAATGAATATTTGTCATCGATACGCATTGCTTCACCACCTTCAGTTCGGCTTTCTTCTCTAAAATGAGCACCACAAGATTCTTTTCTGTTCAATGCATCATTAACAATTAAGGTTGCTAAATCAATAAAGTCGGCTACTCTAGTTGCTTTTTCAAGCTCCTGATTAATTTCATTCGCTGTACCCGGAATTATTAGATCGCTCCAGAATTCCTTTTTAAGATCTGCTATTTGTACTAATGCTTTCTTTAAACCCTCTTCATTTCTCTGCATCCCTGCAAATTCCCACATAATATGACCTAATCTTTTATGAAATGAAGTAGCAGTTTGAGTACCTTTTATGCTTAAAAACTTATCAAGTACTGCTTTTACATCTTTCTCTGTCTCAACAAACTCTGGAGAATCAGTAGAAGGAACTTTATTTGATATTTCATCAGCTAGATAATTACTAACTGTATAAGGAGCAATAAAATAACCATCGCCCGCTCCTTGCATCAAAGCACTTGCACCTAACCTGTTTGCACCATGCTCAGAGAAATTAGCTTCGCCAATTGCAAATAATCCAGGGATAGTAGTTTGTAAATTATAATCAACCCAAAGTCCTCCCATTGTGTAGTGTCCTGCCGGATAAATCATCATTGGAGTTTCATATGGACTATCACCAGTAATTTTTTCATACATTGCGAAAAGGTTTCCATACTTGCCCTTAATTACTTTTGCTCCTTGCTTAGCTAAAGCGTCTCTAAAATCAAGATAAACTGCTAATCCAGTTTTTCCTACACCAAAACCATTATCACAACGTTCTTTTGCTGCGCGTGAAGCAACATCACGAGGTACTAAGTTCCCAAATGCAGGATAACGACGTTCTAAGAAATAATCTCTTTCTTCGTCTGGAATATCCTTTGGCTTACGCTTATCTCCTTCTGCTTTTGGGACCCAAATTCGACCATCATTTCTTAATGATTCAGACATTAAAGTTAACTTCGACTGATATTCGTTTAAAACAGGAATACAAGTAGGGTGAATTTGAATAAAGCTTGGATTTCCAAAAAATGCACCTTTTCTATAAGCCGCCATTGCTGCAGAACCATTAGATTGTACTGCTAAAGTAGATAAATAATAAATTGTTCCATATCCTCCAGTAGCCAACACAACAGCATGCGCTGCGTGTCGTTCAATTTCGCCAGTTACCAAATTACGAGTAATAATACCTCGAGCTTTGCCGTCAATCACAACAATGTCAAGCATTTGTTGTCGACTATACATAGTTGCTTTTCCTAAAGCTACCTGACGTTTTAGTGCTGAGTAACCTCCAAGAAGTACTTGTTGCCCTGTTTGTCCCTGTGCATAGTTTGTTCGTGAAACCTGAACTCCGCCAAATGTTCTATTGGCTAAGGTTCCACCATATTCACGGGCAAAAGGAACTCCCTGAGCGGTTAATTGGTCGATTATATTACTACTCACTTCAGCCGCGCGATAAACGTTTGCCTCGCGAGCACGGTAATCGCCACCTTTAATCATATCATAAAATAAACGATAAACACTGTCGCCATCGTTTTTATTATTTCTAGAAGCATTTATTCCACCTTGTGCTGCTACAGAGTGAGCACGACGGGCAGAATCCTGAAAACAAAAAACTTTAACGTTATAGCCCATTTCTGCCAATGAAGCAGCTGCAGGTGAGCCTGCAATACCGGTTCCTACAACAATAATATCCAATTTCTTTCTGTTGTTTGGACTAACCAGCTTTTGGGTAGCTTTATATTTTGTCCACTTTTCAGTTAATGGACCTTCTGGTATTTTAGCATCTAATTTACTCATAGTGTATATATTACAATTTTTTACTCTATTTAATTACACAACGTATTTTACAAGAAAATACAAAGGGATAAAGGCAAAACCTCCTGCAACAATAATTGCATAGATATAACCAATTACTTTTAACCGATATATCCATTTTTCATTATCCCAACCAATGGTTTGAAACGCAGACCAGAAGCCATGAGTGAGGTGCAGAAATAAGAAAATTGCTCCTAAGATATAAAAAGCATCATACCACCACCATCCTTTGAACAATCCCGCTACCAAACCATAAACATTATGCAGCTCTGTTATTCCTCCATCGTAAGAGATTGCTGCTACTGTTCCGAATTTAATCTTCCAGAAAAAGTTGGTAAGGTGAATAACCAAAAAGATCAAAACCAAACCACCCAAAATGTACATGTTTTTGGAAGCCCAAGATGCTTTTGCCTTATTTGCAACTTTGTACTTTTGTGGCCGCGCCATTTGGTTTTTCAATGTTATATACGATGCATAAATAATATGCACAATAAATCCCAATGCTAAAATGGGTTCAATGACTTTCATAACGGGATTACTGCTCATAAAATTAGCAGCCCTATTAAATAATTCGCCATCGCCAAAAAGCAATAAAGAATTTAAAAATAAATGGACTTTTAAAAATACCATGAGAAATAAGCCTGTTATACTCATGAAGAATTTTTGTCCAATGGATGAAGTGAAAAATTTGCTCATAGAATTTAATTTTTATAGAACATTAGTTAAATTGCAAATTAGTTTTTAAAATTTATGGATAAAAACAAATATATTTCCTTATATATGTATTTCCAATGTTTAGAAACACAATCATAATAATTTAAAACAGTTCTAAGTTATGAAATACCCACAGCTAAAAAGCACATTATTTGAAAGAAACAGAAAGAAAGTAATAAAACTATTACAATCTAATTCATTGGCTGTATTTCATTCAAATGATCAAATGCCTCGAAATGGGGATCAATACTTTTTGTTTCGTCAAAACTCTGATATGTTTTATTTAACAGGTATTGATCAAGAAAAAACAATTTTAACGCTTTGTCCAAATCATCCTAATAAAGATCTTAGGGAAATTTTATTTATTATTGAAAGCAATGAAAAAATAGCTGTTTGGGAAGGTCATAAATATACTAAAGAAGAAGCACAAGAAGCATCAGGAATAAATACGATAAAATATTTAGGGGAATTTGAATCTACTTTTAGAGAACTTGCAATAAAATCGGAAAACATATATTTAAATTTAAACGAAAATCCAAAATTCAAACCAGTAACTCAATCGGCTGATGAACGATTTGTTAAGATTCTGGAAAATGATTATCCAGCACACGAACTAGAGCGTTTGGCTCCAATTATGAAACATATTCGATTAAAAAAGGAGGTTGAAGAAATAGAATACATGAAAGAAGCGTGCGATATAACCAGAAAAGCATTTCAGAGAATTTTAAAGTTTGTAAAACCAGATGTAAGCGAATATGAAATTGAGGCTGAAATAACACATGAGTTTTTGTGGAATAAAGCTACGGGTCATGCCTATTCACCTATAATTGCCAGTGGTAAAAATGCTTGCATACTACATTATGTCGATAACAACAAACGTTGTAAAAATGGGGATTTACTACTGATGGATTTTGGTGCTGAATATGCTAATTATGCTGCTGATTGCACGCGTACTATTCCGGTAAATGGGAAATTTACACCAAGACAAAAAGAATGTTATGAAGCTGTTTTACGTGTTATGAAAAAAGCTATCAGTTGGCTTACTCCAGGAACAACAATAAATCGAATCAATGAAAGAGTTGAAAAGCTTTTACAGGAAGAACATATTAAACTAGGTTTATATTCGCTAGAAGATATAGAAAAACAAGATCCTGAAAAGCCCTTGGTAAAAAAATATTATCCTCATGGTACTTGCCATTTTATTGGACTAGATGTTCATGATGTAGGAGAAAAAACAACAGTTTTAGAAGAAGGTATGGTTTTAACATGTGAGCCAGGAATTTATATACCTGAGGAAAATATTGGAATTAGAATTGAAAACGATATTTTAGTAAATCTAAAACCAATTGATTTAATGGCAAATATCCCTAAAGAAGTTGATGAAATAGAGAAATTGATGACTTCATAGTTATATTTGCAATTATATTTTACGTAAATTGAACTATGTGCCATTTTTAAAATTTTGCGTTAAACTTAAATTTAAGCTATGACATTTAATATAAAATGGGAAAAAAAGGGAGTTTGTGTAAGGTTTCGTGGTGTTGTTACAGCGCAAGAATTGATCGATTCCAACAATTACTTGATTAGTGATGTTAATTTTGATATAATAGATTACCAAATTTTTGATTTATTGGAAATTGAAGATTTCAAGGTTACTCCTTATGACATTAGTATTATTGGATCGATAGACAAATCGCAAACTGAATTTAAAAAAGACATGAAAGTAGCGATTGTAACACAGGATGATTATGTAAAAGATATTATAAAAGAGTACGAAGAAATAATGATCGGCAGTAATTGGATTACCAAAATTTTTGACAATTACGAATCTGCTCTCAAATGGGCTAGATCTAAATGAAAAAGCAGCTCATACTAAACAATAATAAGCTCACTTATACAGATTCAGGACAGGGACAAGTCATTGTATTACTTCATGGATATTTAGAATCTCTTGAAATATGGAATAATTTCTCCAATGCCCTTTCTAAAAATTTTCGCGTTATTACTTTTGACATTCCTGGTCATGGAAATAGTGATCTAGTCTCGGAAAAACACTCCATGGAATCTTTGGCAATTATTATTCAAGATTCATTAAAGATGCTTAATATTAAAAAGTGCTTTATGATTGGTCACTCCATGGGCGGATATCTTACGTTGATGTTTCATAAATTATTTCCAGATCTTTTATCAGGATTTTGTCTTTTTCATTCGCATCCATTTGCGGATACAGAAGAAACAATAAAAAAAAGGTTGAGGGAAATAGCTCTTGTTAAGGAAGGAAAAAAAGAATTAATTGCCAAATATAATATCCCAAATGCATTTGCTTCAGAGAATTTGCAAAAATTCAAATCCCAAATAAACAATGCTATAGAAATTGCTTTGCAAACACCTGAAAATGGAATATTTGCTAATTTATATGCAATGATGAATAGACCAGTTTTGTCGGAATCATTAGCAAATACAGAAATTCCATTTTTGTACATCGTTGGAGAAAAAGATAATTACATTGACTTTAATTCTGTTGTTCCAAAGGTTAAATTACCAAAAAAATCTCATTTGATAATTCTAAAAGAATCTGGTCACATGGGATTTATTGAAGAAGAAGAGAAATCATTAAATTGTATAAAAAGCTTTATAAAACGATTTGAAAATAAAAAAAGCTAACTATATATAGATGCCTAATAACAATTATAATCAAATAAATCAACCTAAATTATAAACGATTAAAATTGCATTAATAAAGATCCACTTGAATAACTACCACTAAAAACAGTTTTTCGAACACGGGTTCCTGGAATCCTTTTTTCAATTTAGAATATAATTCAACAGATCAGCAATTTTCTTTATTTACTATCCTAATATAATTTTAGAAATCATTTTGAATAGAAATCGTATATTTGTTCTAACCAAACCATTATAAATTCATACTATGAAAATAAAGCTTAAGATAAAGCATAAAATTCAGTTTTTCATCTTATTAACTACTCTCATTATTTATGTTTTAGCTATTGGATATATTAGTATTACCAGTAAAAGAATGGCCTTTAACGATGCTATTGTAATTTCGGACAACTATGTAAAGGGAGCAGCAAACGAGGTTAGAGTGTATCTTGAGAATTATTTGATTACAGTGAAAGATATTGCTAATACCTTTAAGGTTTATCAGGATATTGATGAAACAAATCGAAGAGAAGTTATTGGAAAAATAATGATAAAAACGCTAGAAGCAAATACTGATTTTGTAGCAATATGGAGTACCTGGGAACCAAATTCAATTGACAATTTAGATTATTTATATGTTAACCAAAAAGGAAGCAGTATTTTAGGAAATTTTGGACATATGTATTATAAGGTTGGAGGTATAATTAAATTTGATGAATCGGTTGAATCAAACGCCATTGCAGTATATTCCGGGGAATATTATCAAATGCCAAAAAACACAAGAAAAGAAGTAATTACAGATCCATATTACTACTCCTATACAAAGGATGCTGATAATGAAATACATGAAACAAGCATTGCGGTTCCAATTATTTCTGATAACAATTTTCTAGGAGTTATAGGAGCTGATATTCAACTTGCTCAGTTTCAGGAAATTATTGATAATGTTAAACCTTTTGAAAATAGCATTGCCTTTTTAATGGCAAATAATGGTGTTTATGTTGCTAATCCAAATCCAGAATGGGTAGGAAAATCTGTAATTGAAGTTTTTCCTGAAGAAGCAAAAAAGCAAAAGGTAATGGAGCACATTGTAGAAGGAGAACTTTTATCGTATACAGTAATAGGTCTTGATGGGTCGATGTACTATGTTGTTTATGCTCCTATAACAATTGGCAATACAGGTACACCATGGAGTATTGGTATAGCAGTACCTATTGATCAAGTAATGGCTAAAGCTAAAAGTAATTTCAGAATTTCAATTCTAGTTGGAATTGTTGGTATGCTTATTCTAAGTTTGGTAATATATTTCATTTCTAACAATATAACTACACCCATTTTAAAAATTACTAAATTTCTTAAAAATCTGGCTAAAGGGCATATTGGTTCTGAAATGTATGCCGATATTAAAACCGGAGATGAGATTGAAGAAATGGGAAATGCTTTAAACAAATCAATTACAGGATTGATTGAAAAAACGGAATTTGCTCGTGATATTGGTGAAGGTAATTATGATACATCTATTGAACTATTAAGTGAAGAAGATATTCTTGGACAATCGCTAATAGAAATGCGTAATAAACTTAAAACTGCAAGAGAAGAAGAAAAGGTAAGAAAAACTGAAGATGAAAAAAGACGTTGGACCAATGAAGGACTAGCCTTATTTAGTGATGTACTGAGACAAAGTCATGAAAATTTAAAAGAACTTGCTTTTGATGTAGTAGTTAATCTTATTAATTATTTAAAAGCAAACCAGGGAGGATTATTTATTAAAAATGATGATGATAAAACTGAGGTTTTCTTTGAACTGTTAGCCACATATGCATTTGATCGAAGGAAATATAATGCTAAAATAATTGAATTAGGCGAAGGATTAGTAGGAATGTGTGCAATGGAAAAACAGACTGTTTACATGACCGATATTCCTGATGATTACATTCAAATTACCTCAGGGCTGGGTGGTTCAAATCCTAACAGTCTGCTAATTGTTCCTTTAAAGATTGAAGAAGATGTTCTTGGAATAATTGAAATTGCTTCATTTAATTCTTTAGAAAATCATGAAATCGAATTTGTTGAAAAAATAGCACATAATATTGCTTCGACTTTATCTACTGTTAAAGTTAATGAACGCACAGCGCAGCTTTTAGAAAAAACCCAACAACAAGCCGAAGAGATGGCTGCCCAAGAAGAAGAGATGCGACAAAACATGGAAGAATTACAGGCTACTCAGGAAGAGGCTGCTAGAAAAACCTCTGAAATGGAAAGTTTCATTAATGCATTGAATTCAACAAGTTTTACTGTAGAATATGATTTATATGGAAAAATTATTACAGTGAATGACGCCTATCTTAATTTATTTGGCATTACGCGTGAAGAAGCTATTGGAAAACATCATTCCGACTATGTTGAGTTTACTGAAGAGCAAGAAAAAAAATATGATCAATTTTGGCGAGATCTTAAAAAAGGAATGGTGAAAAAGGAAAAAACACAGTTGTCGATAAAGGGAAAAAGCTATTTGTTTATGGAATCATACACTCCGATTTATAATGAAGAAGGAGAAATATATAAAATTCTTAAGATTGCTAATGATATTTCTGATTATATCGAAAAATAAACTTTAAAATATAAAAAAGAGGAGTGTGAATATTCACACTCCTCTTTTTATTGCTTATTTCTTTAATTATTTGAATCGGGATCAGAATCGTTCGAATAAAATCCTCTACCAGACCTATTTCCACGACCATGTCCATCATGATATCCCATACCTTTGCTATGGCCTCTACCTCGCATTGGTCTGCTGTCAAAATATACCTTTTGTTCATCTGTTAGTAAATTGCGAACATCCTGATGATGTTTTGCTTTTAACTTCATCATACTGTTTTGAAGGTTTGTCATTTTATCTATTACAGCATTTATTTCTTTTAAATCTGAATTGTCGGAAGTCATTAACGTTTGTTTTTTAGCACCTAGCTCATTCATTTGATTCTTGAAAGTATTCACTTCTTTTAAGTGGTCCAGACGAAGAGCTTCTATCTTATTTTCCTGATCTTCCGTCAAATTAGGTATTCTCTCACACTTTTGATTTCGATTAAAATCCCTATTTCGTTCTGAATGATATCTACCATGCTGTGCATATAAATTTGTACCTACAATCATTAATAAAATAATTGCCAATACTGTTGTTTTTTTAATTCTTTGTGTTTTCATTGTTTTAAATTTTTTGTTCTACATTTTTTTTCAAATTTCTACTATTATGACACAAGGAATTTTTATTTATTACACTTTAAGAAAATAATATTTGAGAATTATTTGAATTACGTGAAAATCTAAACGAACATTTTTTTTGGTAATTGATGTAAAAAGTGCAGGCACTTATACAAGTGCCTGCAACTAACCTAAAAACCCAAAATTATGAATTAAATTAAATTTAATCCTAATTTATATTTTTATGACATTTAATTTAATAAATGGTTTAAATCTTCTCTTTCTCTTTTTTAAAATATGAAATAGCAATCCTTAAAGTTGTATCCACTTCTTGAATTATTGGATAAAACCCCTCATTATCAATCACATTACGTGCAATGTTAGCTTTTAGCTGTGTATTCACCAATTTCTTAGAATATTGAAATCCTTTGGTAGTTTTTGGAACTCCGTTTTCAGCAGCGTAATCGGCAAATTGGTTGAAAATATTTATAGATTCTAAATAATCGTTGATGGTATATGCATCTTCGAAATTAATTAATTCATTCCTGTTTTTATCAACATATTCAAAAGCAAAATTGTACAAAATCCCTTTACGAACTGTTTCTGCATAATATTTAGTATAACCCGTTGTATCGAGTGGAACAAATATATCTGGCATGATTCCACCTCCTCCATAAACAATATTTCCAGCAGGAGTTATATATTTTAATGAATCGGCAAAATGAATGCTGTCAGCTTCGGAAAACTCGCCATTATGATATCGTTCAACTAAATCGTTGTAGTAATCGTTTTTATCTTCACTGTATGGTTTCTGAATACTCCTGCCTGTGGGAGTATAATATCTTGCAATGGTTAACCTAATAACTGATCCATCAGATAAAGCGTGTGGTTCTTGTACTAGTCCTTTTCCAAATGATCGGCGACCTATAATAGTTCCTCGATCGTTATCTTGAATTGCTCCAGCTAGAATTTCACTTGCTGAAGCTGAAAACTCATCCTGCAAAATCACTAATTCTATATCTTTACAGACTCCCTTTGCTGTTGAGAATATTTCTTGTTTTGGACTTGCCTTTCCTTCAGTATAAACTATCATTTTATCAGATTCAAGAAACTGATCCACAATATTTGTTGCTGCAACCATGTATCCTCCTGTATTTCCTCTCAAATCAAGAATTAATTTATTTAATCCAAGCTTTTTAAGTTTTACAATACCTTCAACAAATTCTTTATATGTAGTTTCTGCAAATCGATTTATTTTAACATATCCTATTTCTTCATCTATCATGTAAGATACATCAACACTATAAAGAGGAATTTCATCTCTAATTATTTCAACTTCAATTAAATCTGATACACCTCTTCTTTCAAGACTAACTCTAACTTTTGTTCCTTTTTCACCTTTGAGCATTCCAACAACATCATTGCTTGGAATGTTTTTTCCTGCAATTAAAGTATCATTTACTTTGATGATCCTATCACCTGCAAGTACTCCAACCTTATTTGAAGGCCCTCCACTAATAACACTTATAATTATTGCGGTATCTTTTTGATGATTAAACACAACACCTATTCCCTCGAAGTTACCCCTCATATCTTCACTAACTCTTTTCATTTCACTTGCAGAAATATAAATTGAGTGAGGATCTAATTCTTCTAATATTGCTGGAATAGCTGACTCTTCCAATTTAGCACGTGAAATTGTATCGACATAACTGGTCTCAATATAATCGATAATTTTACCCAATTTGTCGGTTGAGTGATACATTTGAGCATAACTCCTTTGCGGATTATCGTTCAGTGCTTTGCCAAGCAAAATACCAACAATAAGTACTGCAGCAAATATAATTGGGAGATATATTTTATTTATTTTATTTATCATAGTTTTAAAATTATAATTCTATATGTTTAATTTCAATATTTGCTCTTTCAAGTAATCTCAAACCATCCTCAACTCGATATTTATTGCTAAATACAACTCTTTTTATTCCTGCTTGAATAATAAGTTTTGAGCATTCAACGCATGGCGATGTTGTAATATATAAAGTAGAATTGTCTGAGCTATTATTCGATTTTGCAACTTTTGTAATTGCATTTGCTTCTGCATGCAAAACATAAGGCTTTGTTTTAAAATCTTCATCTTCGCAAACATTTTCAAATCCCGATGGAGTACCATTATAACCATCAGAAATAATCATTTTGTCTTTTACAATTAGAGCTCCCACTTGACGGCGTTTACAATATGAGTTTTTAGCCCATATTTGAGCCATTTCAAGATATCGCTTATCGTATTCTATCTGTTTGTCGTTATAAGGGTGCAGCGGATTATTATTACTCATATCTTAGTTTTTAACTCGCATAAAGATATAAAAAAACCCTCATTGATTGAGGGCTATGTGCATTATTTGTACCTGGAGTCGGGATCGAACCGACACGAACTAATGTTCACTGGTGTTTGAGACCAGCGCGTCTACCAATTCCGCCATCCAGGCATTGAAATCAAAGAACTAAGATCTTGCAAAAATATATTTTTTTTTCTTTAGATAAAATTTATTACTGGCATTCTACATTTAAACTTACAATCGGTTGTTTTTTAAGACTACACACGAATGTAATTCTTGTATCCTATGCGAATACCAAAAAATTTTTGCAAAAAAAGTTTTAATTTGTTTTTAAAAGATAATCTATTTATAGAAATATCATGGTCAAACTTCCAGTTTATGGAGTTTATACGATCTATCATAACTTGTGGGTGCTCTTCTTTAAATAAGGATAACAAATCAACTCCCGAATAATCAAACTCTGTAACGTTTTCTATATTTTTTTCAATCCATTCATCGCTATGCCACATTTTGTTAAAATCCTCTCGTTTCTTTTGCATAAATTCCGGCTTTTTTACCCAACCGTAATGATAAACATATGCTTCAATTTCTTTCACCTTTAGCTTATTATTATCTCCCTTTCTAAAACCCTGTGCATCACGATATGAATATATGCTTTTATCGTTTCTAATTACTCTAATTTCATGATTATACCAGCGTGGCGAAGCTCCAATATAATCATAGGATCCATAAAAATGTAAATATTTGAAAAGTAAGCCATCTACTTCTTTATGATCTTTATATTTTTTCATGGCAGAACTAATAACGGGCAAGTATTTTTCATGTATCACCTCATCGCCTTGAATGTAAAACGCCCAATCTGAATCATTAGGAACTGCTTCAAAAGCTTTATTTGTTTCTAATGCTAATACCTGTCCTCCTTGTCTTAAGCTATCATCCCAAACTGTTTCTACGATTTTTATTTTGTTTTTATCGATATTTTGGATAAGATCTAATGTCTTGTCCTGAGATTGACCCACTGCAACAATAAAGTCATCACATATTGGTAAAATAGATTTTATGGCTTCAACAATTGGATAATCATAAACAAGGGCATTTCTTATAAAACTAAAACCTGTAACCTTCATCTGTTTAATGTAATTTATTGATTTTATTCTGTAAACAACTTATTTTTATTGCACATTGCAAAGAAATAGAAACTTGATTGGAAGGATTCATATAAAAAGAATTTACTCTCTTTAACCAGCATTTGATAATAAATTGGGTTTAACCAACGTACTTACTGTTTCTATTATCGCCTCAACATCAAAACCACACTCACGATGCAATTCCTGAGGAGTACCATGATCAATAAATTGATCAGGAATACCTAAACGTTTAACATTAATTGTATATCCGTTATCGCTCATAAATTCTAAAACTGCACTCCCAAAACCTCCTACAATAGTACCGTCTTCTATCGTTATCACAGCTTTAAAATTCTTCCCAACTTCATGTAAAATATCTTCATCAATGGGTTTTACAAATCTCATATCATAATGAGCAACATCAATATGTTTTTTAGCTAACTCTTTAGAAGCCTCAACAACATAATTACCAATGTGACCAATTGATAATATCGCTATATCAGATCCTTTTCTTAATTTTCGTCCTTTACCAACTGGAATTTCTTTCATCTCTGTTTCCCACTCAGGCATTACACCTCTACCTCTAGGATAGCGTATAGAAAAGGGCCCTTTGTTAGGTAGTTGTGCAGTAAACATTAAATTTCGAAGTTCTTCTTCGTTCATTGGTGCAGAAACTACAATATTTGGAATACTTCTCATATAAGTTAAATCGTAGGCACCATGATGTGTTGCACCATCCTCACCAACTAAACCTCCCCGATCAAGACAAAATACTACATTTAATTTTTGAATAGCTACATCGTGAATTATTTGATCATAAGCTCTTTGCATAAAAGAAGAATAAATATTGCAAAAAGGTAACATTCCTTCAATAGCTAATCCTGCTGAAAAAGTAACTGCATGTTGCTCTGCAATTCCAACATCAAAAGTACGCTCAGGCATTTCTTTCATCATTATATTTAATGACGAGCCAGTAGGCATTGCAGGAGTAATACCCACGATTTTTTCATTTTGCTTTGCTAACTCTAAAATTGTATGACCGAAAACATCCTGATATTTTGGAGGTAAAGGTTCGTCTGATTTAATTTTTAAAATTTCACCTGTTTCTTTATTAAATTTTCCAGGTGCGTGCCATTCTGTTTGGTTTAATTCTGCCTGTTTAAATCCTTTCCCTTTTTGAGTTACAACATGAAGTAATTTAGGACCTTTAATCCCTTTTAAATCTGTTAATATTTTAGTCAAATACACTACATCATGTCCATCGACAGGTCCAAAATATCTGAAATTTAATGATTCGAATAGATTACTTTGTCGGAGTAAAAATGTTTTTACAGCATTATCAATTTGCTGGGCTAGTTTTCTATAATTATGACCTAATTTATTCAAGTGACCTAATAAATGCCAAACATCATTTTTTAATTTATTGTATGTTTTCGAGGTAGTAATATCTAGTAAATATTCCTTTAACGCTCCCACATTAGGATCAATGGCCATGTTATTATCATTAAGAATAACCAGCAGATTTGTTTTTTCAATTCCTGCATTATTTAAACCTTCAAAAGCTAAACCTGCAGTCATTGAACCATCACCAATAACCGCAACAATTTGTCGATCATCTTCTTTTTTAAAATCTGCTGCTTTTGCCATTCCTAAAGCTGCTGATATTGAAGTAGATGAATGGCCAACTCCAAAAGCATCATACTCGCTTTCTGTTATATTAGGAAAACCACTAATACCCTTATATTTTCGGTTAGTATGAAACTCTTCTCGACGTCCGGTTAAAATTTTATGTCCATATGCTTGATGTCCAACATCCCAAATTAGGCGATCATAAGGTGTATTAAATACATAATGTAATGCAACTGTAAGTTCAACTACTCCTAAACTTGCTCCAAAATGACCAGGATTTGATGAAACTACATCAATAATAAATTGACGAAGTTCTTCGCTAAGTTTTGGAAGTTCGGTTAAATCCAACTTTTTTAAATCGGCTGGAAAAAGAATATTTTTTAACAAACCTGTTGACATACAATAATATTAATCGTTGTAAAGATATGAATAATTTTACATTGAATTAACGAACTAAACGCTTACATATTTTATATATTTGCTAAGTACTAAATTTTGTATATTTAACAATAATAACTTAAAATAGTTGATATGTCATTTAAGATCAAACCCTTCTTTTTATATCTTACAGTATTCATGGCTTTTACAGCTTGTGTGCCAACAAAGCAATTTGAGGAACTTCAATTAAAAAGTAATAAATGTGAAGAAGAACTCGAATTAACAAAAGAGAACAACAAAAATCTGGAGGTTGCAAATACTGAATTAAATTCAAAAGTTAATATTATGACAGAAAGGCTAAATAACATAAGTAATGATAGCCTAGAAAGAGAAAATAAATACAAAGCGCTTGATATAAAATATGATAAAATAAACAGGCAATATGATGATTTGCAAAGAGCGCAAGATCAGTTATTAACTGGAAATATTTCGGAAACCAAAAAGTTGTTACAAGAAATACAAAATACACAGGCAGGAATTATTGAAAAAGAAGATCAACTTAGAAAACTTGAAGATAATTTAAGGTTAGAACAAGGTAAGCTTGATAAATATAAAAAGGAACTTGAAGAAAAGAGTGCAAGGTTGGTTGAACTTGAAACTATTTTGCATAAAAAAGATTCCGTTGTTAATGCTTTAAAAGATAAAGTATCAAGAGCTTTAATGGGTTTTGAAGACATGGGGCTTGCAGTAGAAATGAAAAATGGCAAAGTATATGTTTCATTAGATGAGCAATTGTTATTTAAATCAGGAAGTACTGTGGTTGACCCAAAAGGAGTTAGTGCTATAAAGAAACTAACTGAAGTTTTAGCAGCAAATCCAGATATTAATATAATGGTTGAAGGTCATACCGATGATGTTCCATACATTGCGAGTGATGCCATAAAAGACAATTGGGATTTAAGTGTTAAAAGAGCCACTGCTATTGTGAGAATTTTAATGGAAAATAAAAAAATTGAGGGAAGTAGAATAATAGCCGCAGGACGAAGCAAATACCAACCTGTGATAAATTCGAAAGCTCCGGATGCCAGGAGAAAAAACCGAAGAACGGAAATCATTTTAACTCCAAAGTTGGATGAACTATTTCAAATCTTAGAGTCAAACTAGTAAAAGAAAAAATTTATAAAGCCGGTAATAAAACCGGCTTTTTTATTGAATTTAAATACACATCGATCATATATTTCTTTGCTAAAAAAATTTAATGGCATCAGAAAATACAAAACCTTTGTAAAATGAAACAATTTTAAATATTTGTTGAATATTATTTTTCTATTCTTCATCTAAACTGTAATTTAAAAGCTGCCTACAACCATCTGATAGCATGATTGTTATGATCATAATTCTTAAAATAATTCAGTGAAAAATAAAAAAACTATGTTTTTCGGTAACTGTAAAGAAAGATTGTAGGTATAAGTATTAATATATAATTAGCAGACTTGAAATGTTTTACAAAAATTTAAGATTAGGGCTTTTTTTCTTAAATTACCAAACTTAACAACTCTATAAAGCAACAGTTATAGTTATGAAAATAAAATTTCTATACCTTATACTATTAGTACCGTTATTATTTTTGTCGGCTTACAATTACTCACAAGAACCTGATTCCACATCTGCAAATATGCTGTTTGAGTTATCTCTTGAAGATTTAATGGATGTTGAAATAGTTTCTGCAGTTCGTCAAAATCAAAATATTACTGATGCTCCTTCAGTCGTTTCCGTTATTACTGAGAACCAAATTAAAGAAAGGGGATATTTAAGTATTGACGAAGCATTAAATAGTATTGCTGGATTTGATATTATAACCGATCATTTTCAACCAAACTTAGGAATTAGAGGTATAAATGGTGGTTTAAGAAGTTGGTCGAGATTAGTAAAAGTGATGGTTGATGGTCAAAGCGTATCTTTCAGGTCTAATTCTGATAATTATCTTGATGCTTCATTAATACCAATAGAAGCTGTTGAAAAAATTGAAGTTATTCGTGGTCCCAACTCAGCGCTTTTTGGAAAGAATGCTTTTTTAGGAGTTGTAAACATAATTACTAAATCGGGATCAAAACTTGAAAAATCATCTATTACAAATTATTTAGCAAGTACTAATAATAATTCTTCGTTTGGATTAAGTACAGTTTGGGGAGGAGAAAAGGATAATTTTGATTTTATTTTTGCAAGTACTTATTCTCAAATTGACAATTCTGGAATACAACCAAAAAATGTTCCTGGAAGTGCAATATATAATAGTAACGATTTAAGTCAAAAAAATGAAGCTAATCCATTAAGTATTTTTGCAAAGCTCTGCTATGAAGAAGAAACCTTTGGGAAAATTGTATTTGATGTAAATCAACAAATAATTAATTCAGATGCAGAATTTTTAGATTGGGGGACTTTAGCCCATAATAACAGAATAAGCCTGCTAAATATTTATGAAAGATTAACATATTCTAAAGTTATATTCGAAGATTTCAATACTAACTTATCTTTTGCACATTCTTCAGGGAAACCTTTAAAGCATGAAATAATGGATACCGATTCTGATCCGTCGGAATGGATTGAAAGAGAGATTGGCTACTCCAGTTATGATATTAGTGGAAATCTTTCCTATTCTTTCGATGAGATTAATAATTTTTCATTTGGAATTGATTACATAACTGATAAGCATGATCATCAAAAGTATTATTCTGTAAATAGTACTGGAAATAGAACTTTAAATCCAGGAGGTACAGACGGAATAAAGAATTTTAATAATTTTGGAATTTATTTGCAAATGATTTTTAATGCTGCAAAGTTTTTCGATGTTAATTTTCTTAATGATCTGACCCTTACTGCAGGATACCGTTTTGATTATCATAATATTTATGGCGATGTTTTAACCTACCGAATAGCTGCGGTCTATAATATAGCTAATCAGTTTAGCACCAAATTAATGTACGGAACATCGTTTAACGCACCTTCATCAACACAATTGTATTCAAATTATATTTCACCTGGAGGAATCGTTGGTAACCCTAATTTAAAACCAGAAAAAGCTAAAACCTTAGAGTGGGCACTTATGGGAAGAATAATTGAAAATGTAAATTTCAGTACTAATGTTTTTTATACTAAAATCGATGATAAAATTGAATATTTACTTCCATATGGTCAAATAACAAATATCACCGCTGAAAATGTTTCTAATATTTATTCCGCGGGATTAGAAGCAGAGCTTAATGCAAGCATGTTTAATAATACTGGTTATGTTAATTACTCATATCAAAAAAGTATCTTAGAAAAAAACGATCCCTTATTACAGAAAATAAAGATTAATACCGCACTATACCCATCACACATATTAAAGTTCGGAGATATATTTCATCTAACTAAATATTTTACCAATATCAATTTAGAAGGGAAATATATAAGTTCTAGAATCGCAAGTGATCAGAACAACTTTATTTACGATCCGATAAATTATTCTACAAATCGTTATGAACTTGATTCATATTTTATTCTTGATTTAACAATTAGCTCAACAAATTTGGAGATTTTTGAAAACAGTAAAACCAAAATAAGTTTAAAAATTCAAAATCTTTTAAATACTAAACACTACTATCCAGGATTTTACAATTATGACATTCCCGGTTTAGGACGTTCATTTTATTTCAGATTTACACAATATATTTAGATTATGACGAGACTGAAAAAACATAAGTTTATAGTAGTCCTGATTAATTTGTTTTTTCTTGTATCAGCAGGATGTGGATTACTTGAAGAAGATTACAATTTGCCTCAATATGATAATTCAATAAAAATTGGTGTAGTTGGAGATGTTTCCGTTTTACGCGAACAAGTAGAGAACATGTTTTTTGGAGCAAAACTGGCAAGCGAAGAAATCAACCATTTTGGTGGGATAGATATAAATAACAAATCATTTGAAATTGAATTAATTTTTAAAAACTCTGGAGGTTCTGCTGAAGAAGGAATTAAAGTAACCAACGAATTAATTAATGAAGGCGTAAATATAATTATCGGTCCCACATTTTCATCTGTGGCTATAGAAATGGCAGAATTATGTATCGAAAACGAAGTTTTAATGATGACTTATTCAGTTACAACTCCTGAACTAACCTTTTTAAATGATGATGATTTAATTTGGAGAACTTGTCCATCAGATAATACATTTGGGACTATTTCTGCACAGTACTGCTTTGACTCATTACATTACAGAAGTGCATCGATATTTTATAGAGATGATAGATTTGGGCAGGGATTGTCAGAAATTATTAAAACTAAATTCATGGAACTTGACGGATATGTAGCAAATTATGTTTCTTTCCCTGGCGACATTGTAGATTTAGGAACATATAATTTTAGTTACGAATTAAATACCTTGTTGAGTAAAGAAGTGGATGTAATATATATTATATCATTTACTTCGGAAATTGCTGTTCTAACCAATGAAATTTATAACAATGAGCTGTATCAACAGTTTGATAAAAAACCCAGTATTTTTCTAAATGATGGAATAATTGCTGAAGAACTAATTATAAATGGGAATCCGGAACTTCTGGAAACGGTAATAGGAATAACAAGTACTAACACAGGGAATCCAAATTATAATATTTACAAAACCAATTACATTAGCAGATTTGGATTTGCACCATCTACGTATTCAGAACACACCTACGATGCTGTATATTGTATTGCATATGCAATGCTCAGAGCAAATTCGTCTAGTCCTCAGGATGTTGCGGCCTATTTAAGAGAGATTTCTGGTACTGGAGAAGTATTAGATCCACCACAAACAGAACAAATCACTATAAATGTTAATGAATTCAATGTCGGTAAAAATATAATTAGCAAGGGACAATTGATAAATTATGAGGGAGCATCTGGCCCAATAAATTTTGATTACCATGGCGATCCAGTTCCTAAAATTGTTATTTGGGGAATTGAAAATAATGAATTTGTAGAAATCACATATTACGGAAAATAGATCCTTGTTTAAAAAAATATATACATATAATTTTCAGGTATTTAAGAAAAGTTTTGTTTTCTTCTTTTTCTTTATCCTTTTTTCATTGCAGAGTTTTTCACAAGCTAATGTTTATGTATTAAAAGCCGTATATCTTGAAAAATTCTCTCGATTTGTTACCTGGCCTGAAGAAAGCTTGATGAGTAATCCCAATGAACCTTTTGTGATTTCAATTATCGGTAAAACACCATTAATAGAAAACCTTGAACAAATTTATGCGGTACAAAAGATCAATAATAAAAAGGTAGTTATAAAACGAATCTCAAATTTATATGAAATTGAAAACAGCCATATTTTAGTAATTGCAGAATCAGAAAGAAAAAATTTACAGAATATATTAATTTTAACAAAGAATTTACCTGTACTTACTGTTAGTGAAGCGAGCGGTTTTGCCGAAAAAGGAGTTATTATTAATTTCTACGAAGAAAGTAATAAGCTAAGGTTCGAAATTAATGAAACATCTGTTTTACAATCACCTTTACAAATGAGTTTTTATTTATTAAACTCAGCCCGAATTGTTAACTCAGTAAAAGACGATTAATGAGGTTTTTTCAAAACATATCAATTAAAAATAAAATTATCAGCATTGTGCTTATAGTAAGCACATTAACAATGGTTATTGGTTTTACTATCGTTGGTATAAGTGATGTGAAAAACTTAAAGCGCGAAATGCTCCTAAATAACCTCATGAATACAAAATTAATCGGAGAATATTCAATAGCACCGCTTACTTTTGATGATAATATTGGAGCAGAAAATATATTATCTAAATTATCAACAAATCCAAGTGTTAAAAGTGCTGCTTTATATGATAGAAATGGAATTTTATTTGCTTCATATAAAATTGTTGATGAATTATTTATACCTCCTTTATTTGATAGTCCCGATGAGCTTGAAGAATCCGTAAGTACATTTTCAAAATCAACATTAACTATTGAACATCCTATTTTTTACGAAAATTTCAAATATGGCATAATTGCTGTTCAAGTTGATACATACTTATTAACTGATAAAACAAGAAACTATGTTGTAATTCTGTTTATAGTTCTTATTGGAATGATTAGCTTTTCGTACATTCTGGCTAATCGTTTACAAAAACCCATATCACAACCAATACTTGAATTAGCTAAGTTAACTCGAAAAATATCTGGAGAAGGTGATTACAGTGTACGAATTG